>JAZFTY010000286.1:0-2763 GCA_036446935.1 Acidobacteriota bacterium
CTTTTCGGAAGGGTTTGTGTCGGGATGACACGATGATCACCGGCACATAGCTCCTTATTTCGGAAAGTCTCACACAAAAATGGAGCCAAACCCCTTTTAGGGGAACCTGCTCTGAGGTTTGGGAGGTTAGTCATGATTAAGAGTTATCGAACACTATCCGTATTAACCATTCTGCTGGTATTCGCCTTTACAGGCCTCTATGCCCAGCAGACCACCGGCACCATCAAGGGAGTCGTGAGCGACGAAACGGGCGGAGTGCTGCCCGGTGTTGAGGTAACGGCCCGAAACACGGGAACCGAAGCCAGTCGCACCGTGATCAGTGACGATGAGGGGCGCTATCAAATCCC
This sequence comes from Acidobacteriota bacterium, assembly GCA_036446935.1. GTDB lineage: Bacteria > Acidobacteriota > UBA6911 > RPQK01 > JADFOI01 > JADFOI01. The sequence continues at coordinate 348 of JAZFTY010000286.1, forward strand.
TCAGCTGGCTCCAGGAGACTACGAGCTGCGGGCCGAGCTGACCGGATTTCAGACGGCCATACTTCAAGACATCTCCCTGAGTGTGGCTCAGGGCGCGGTGGTCAGCGTCACCCTGAGGGTGGGTGCCATCTCGGAGCAGGTCGTGGTTTCAGCAGAGGTCTCACTGGTCGACACCCAATCCGCCACCGTGGCCTCTCTGGTAGACAGCCAGCAGATCCGTGACCTGCCGCTGAATGGGCGAGACTTCCTGCAATTGGCTACCCTGCAAGACGGAGTTGTTATGCCCACGGGAATGCGCAAATCGGTGAATGGAGATCTGGGAACGAAGATCTCGATTGGTGGAGCCCGGGCCTTTGATAACGCCATTCTTCTGGATGGGACGGACATCAAGAATCAGTATGGGACCTCACCCGGATCCGTTGCCGGCGGACTGCTGGGCGTGGACACGGTGCGCGAATTTCGCGTCATCACCAGTGCCTACAGCGCTGAGTACGGGCGATTTACGGGAGGCGTGATCAGTGCCGTCACCCGTTCCGGAAGCAATCAGTTGCACGGGACTCTCTTTGAATTCCACCGCAACAGTGCCCTGGATGCCCGGAATTTCTTTGATCGCGATCCCCTTAATCCTACGGTCCGAAGTAAACCTCCGAATTTCATTCGCAACCAGTTTGGCTTTACCCTGGGAGGCCCCATTGTTAAGGATCGGACCTTCTTCTTTGGAAGCTATGAAGGATTTCGGGAACGCCTGACCTTAACTGAAATTTCCAATTTCCCCAGTGAGGATGCCAAAAACGGCCTACTTCCCCTTAACGTTGTTGATTCCTGCTCTGACATCAGGGGCGATCTTTGCTTCGTGGGAGTGGATCCCCTGGTCCAGCCCTATATGGATCTGATGGTATTGCCCAATGCTGGGGACACCGGAGCCGGGTTTGGCCGGGTCAGTTTTTCGAATCCCCATCCCATCAATGAGGATTATTTCGTGATCAAAGTGGATCACCAATTCTCGGACAGTGATAACTTCTTTGTGCGCTATACTTTCGATGATTCGGAAGGCAGCCAACTGAACGAAGGCATTCTCTATACGCAGGAGGATACAAACCGTTACCAGTATCTGACCCTTGAGGAAAAGCATATTTTCTCTCCCACCCTGTTGAATGAATTCCGCGTTGCCTTCAACCGTTCGTCCAATTCAACAGATGAGATCGGTAGCGTGGATGAGTCCCTCTGGCTTTCTGATGTGGACAGGCAGAAAGCGACTGGTTTCGAAGGCGGAATGGGACTGATCTTTTGCCGGGGCTGCGGCATGTCTCAGTTTGGCACCTCCACGCGCACCCCTGGAAAAAGCACCCTGAATACCTGGCAGTTCATGGATAATCTGGTGTGGACCCGGGGGAGGCATTCCCTGAAAATGGGGGTGAGTTTTAGCCGCTTCCAGTACAACGCTAGAAACTTCGCGCGGCTGCAGGGTACCTGGCAGTTCGGTAGTCTCCAGGACCTTATGGAGAGGAGCTTCACCGAAGCTTCAGTCTTTTTTGGTGACCTGCAGTCGAACCCAATTCCTATAGGTTTGCGGCAGAGCCTGGTCGGACTCTATCTTCAAGACGACCTGCAGTTTACTCCCAATCTGACCTTCAATCTGGGAGTGCGCTATGAATTCATCACCAGTCCTTCGGAAGTGGGAGGACGAATTGCGAATTACTTCGATATCTCGGAGACCGAGACTACCCCTGGTAACCCCTATTTTGAGAATCCGTCGCTGAAGAATTTTTCTCCCCGTTTCGGATTCGCCTGGGATCCCACTGGAAGTGGGAAGTCCTCGGTTCGCGGGGGTGTTGGTCTCTTCCACCAGCAGATTCTGACTTGGTGCTGCACTTCGACAAGTTTTCGAGCTCCGCCCTTTGCTATACGGGGGGTCCTGGGACGCAACTCCGCTGGCATCCGCGACTTTCCCAATGGGCTGCGAAACCTGGATGAAAATTTCGAGGGAGCCGGCACTCCGGAATTGTTCGTTAACGGCCAGCCCAACCAATCCTACATGTTGGGGTGGAGTTTGACCCTCCAGCAGGAGGTAGGTGGAAGCGTCACTGCCACGGCTGCTTATAAGGGTTCCCAAGGCACGAAGCTGTCTCGGGTCGGCGATATCAATCGATCTGTTGCGGTCCAACTGCCAGGGGGCGGATGGAAAATCGACAATCCCAACTCTAGGAGCCGGCAGAATAGTAATTTTCAACGGGTCGCGATGCGACGATGGGATGGCCAATCTTACTACCATGCTCTGTCGCTGGGACTGCGGAAGCGGTTCAGCGGGGGAAACATGTTCCAGCTGTCCTATCAGTGGCAAAAGTCGATTGATGACGGGTCCAGCGTTGCGGGCTCTCCCAGAGAGACCTTTAACGATGGCTGGCTCTCCCAGAAC
>JAZFTY010000287.1:0-3963 GCA_036446935.1 Acidobacteriota bacterium
TTGCGACATACGGTAAAAAGCCACTGGGCCAGATGATCATCCACCCAGGAGCGCTTTTGCGAGCAGAGCCGTAGAAAGGTGTCTTGAACCACATCGCGGGCTCGCTCAATGTCGCCCGTAAGATGGGCAGCATAGCGGGTAAGAGGGCCTTCGTATCGAGCCAGTGCTGATCGAATCCATTCGCTTTGACTTGATGAGCTCATAAAACCTCGACGTCGTTTTTACTGCTCTTACCATAATAGATAACGTTCGGAATCGGTGTTTCTTAGAAGAAAACCTAACCGCCTGACCACCTGACCACCTGACCACAGCCGGCAGACCGGCTGAAATTCAAAATCTCAAATTCAAAATTTCAAACGAATTCTTCTTTCTATTTTCCATTTTCTGCGGGCGAAGCGCGCTCACCGCTGACCAGCACGACCGGTCAGGCGGTCAGGTGGTCAGGTAGTCGGGTAGTCGGGTGGCTCATTTTCTCGTAGATTTCGACACTCAAACGTTATAGCAGCATGGAGGTGATGAGTATGGACACGGCCCGAGGGTATAGCCTCCTGGAGGTGATGTTGGTGTGTGCGTTAATCGGCTCCGGCTCCACTCTGGGACTTTCAGTATTGAACGGAATAGCCGAGCAACACAGGCTTCATCTGGCTGGGGAATCCTTCCTGTCCGCAGTGATGGCCGCTCGATTTCAGGCAGTTGCCAAGAACCTGGCCATCCAGGTATTGGTGCACGCAAGCGGCAAAAAATTCGGGGTGGCGGTGAAGGACTCGGAACCGCCATTCTGGCAAGATCTCCCTGCCGGAGTTGAGTTCTCCAAAACGCCCCGGAAGCCACCCCGCTTCTACTCTCGAGGATACGCGTCTCCGGCGGGAACATTCATACTGGAAAACAGCCGCGGTCAGATTCGCGTGGTGGTTTCCCTGAGCGGAAGGGTACGATGGGAAAGGACCCGTTAGTGTTTCGCTCCATAAATACAAGGACGTTTACTGATGGGGCTTGCGAGGCAAGGTCAACGAGCGAGGAAAAGGTGATGCAGGGACATCGGCGACGACGAGAGACTCAGAGATCGTCCGCAACCTCCATCAGAGGCTTTACGCTGATCGAAGTCATGCTTTCCTTGGTCCTTCTTATGGTGACCTCGATGGCGCTACTGCAAGGCCTTGAACTGGCCTTCCGTCACTATGCGCTGGCTCAAAACCGTTGGAAGGCCTCCGTTGAACTCTGGAATCAGATTGAAAAGCTTCGAGCCACTCATTCCCCAAGGGGAGAACCCCTTCAAATCATTCCTGACTCTCGTCCCCTCTATCGAACATTACTCACGGATCCGAGGCTGGGAGAGCACTCCGGTTGGGAGGTCCTGAATAGTGAGAAATAAGGGTGTGGGGAATGCGGGGCATACTCTCGTTGAGACGATGATTGCCTCATCGATCTCGATCATCGTCCTGGCGGGCTTCTTTTCCACAATTGGAGTGTTTCAAACCGGGTCTTCCAATCTCAGTCTCCTATTGGAGCGCGATGCCAACCTTTGGCTGGCTCCCCTGCTCCTCTCCCGTTGGATCATACCCGCGGGAAATAACCGCTGGAATCAAAGCTGGTCGGGGGTCACGATAGACACCGATCGCCTCGAACTTAAGAGTGATATCGATGGCCCCGGGGGGTTTCCCGACTCGAAGCTTTCCAGCAGCTTTGAAGCACTGGCGCTTCGATCGTCTAATTCCAATTTGCGGGTGCAGAGCAACAGAGGATCCTTCCAACCGGTGATCAAAAATATTGTTGAATTCAAGGTTGATGCCAAAGAGAGCGGACTGCTTTCCATCCGCCTCAAGACGGTCACCGATCGTCCCCTCTCGATGACCGAGGAGGATCTTTCTGAGTCCACTGAGCTGCTGTTTTTCCTGCGTAACTACCGTTCCAATCTTTTCCCGGAGAATCCCTGATGAGAGGTTTCAGCTAGCCCGGACCATGCATAAATTCTCTACTACAGCAACTGGTTTCAGCCTTCTGACCGCCATGATGCTTATTCTGTTCATGATCTCCTTTTCACTGTTTCTGCACTTGAGGATCAGAACCCAATGGCAAATGGCTGCCGATGTGGAGTCCCAACTCTACAGTCTGGTGCTGGCCGAGAATGGCATCGAATACGCTCGGACCCTACTCCCTCACATGGAGCTCAATCTCCTCCTGGCAGGCCTGGACGGGACCTTCTCCGGGATTCACTCTTCTGGCTGGCGCAACCCCATGTCCTTCGCTGAGGCCCTGCGTGTGAATCCATCCACCTGGAAGCCTCCCCATGATGATGGTTTGCCTTTTTACGACAGTCAACCTTTGCTCCCCGGGGGACATCAGGGGGCAGGAGAGGGCTACTTTTTCTTGAAATTCTCCAATAACCCTGAGGAAAGCCCGGAACACGACGAAGACCACATCATTTTGGTCAGAAGCCTGGGCATTGTTCCTACCCTGGTACAAAACTTCTTTTTTCCCCATCTCAGAAACAGCGTGGTCCTGCTGGAGGCTCGCTTTCGCCAGGAGCGAGCATTTTCCTTACCCAGTCCACTCACTCTTTCGGGTCATTCAGGATCCTTCCAGTGGGAGGGGGAAGGTTTCAGCATTGAGGGTAAAGACAAATTTGCCATTACCCTCCTCTCGACCTCCCCATCCACTCTCTACCCAGACCTTGTGAGTTCCCTCTCTGGATCACAACATCAATCGATTCAAGGTCACGGAGTTCATCCCTCCATTCGAGAGGTCAGCCCTCAGGACCTGAAGGAGCCCATGGCCCAGCACCTGCTCAACCCCGGGTTCTGGAATCATTTCCTGCTTCAACTGCCCAAATTTACCGATGATCCGCCCCATGGGATTGTCTTCATGCCCGAAGGGGGAGTCTTCGGGAGACCTTTGTCCGGGATCCTCGTTGCTCAAAGGGATTTGATTCTCGGCAATGGAGCTCAGATCAAAGGTCTGGTGTTGCATCTGGGACAAGGCAAACTGACTCTCAGGGAACAATCCCAGGTGATTGGGGGCATCTGGATGTCCAATTTCGGCACGACGGGCGACAAGCTGATATCGGGGCCCATTGCTCTACAGGTTTCCGATTCTTCGACCATTCGCTATGATCAGGCAGCTATTGACAGGGCCTTGACCCTTCTCCCTCCCACCCAATTGGGCTGGCGGATCCTTTTCCCGGAGACAGTGGAATAAGGTATAATATGTGCATGATTAGAGTCATGCTACTCGTGTTGCTTCTCGTCCCTGCCTGGAGCTTTGCACAGGACGACGAGGGGACTAAAGAGCCCTCTCTTGCTGAGCTGGCACGCAGAGAACGGGAGCGCCGAGCCCAGTTGGAAGAAGTTCCCCTCATTACCAACGCCACCTTGAAGAGGATGGGAAGAGGTCGTGTGAGTACTGCCGCAGGCCCTGAGACTGAGGCTGGGCCTACAGGGGGCGAGGAGGGAGCCGAAGAGAATGGTTCTGAGAAGGCGAAATCAGATTCAGCGGCTTGGGAAGGGCGCTTTGATGAATCGCGCCTCGACCTGAAAAACGCCGTCAACCGGGATCTTGTCCTCCAGCTCAAGATGAATGACCTTCGAAACCAGTATTTGAGTGGCAGCGGTTCGAGTCAATCCAGAATCCAACAGCAACTGCTGGAAACCCAGCAGGAAATTGAAAAGAACCAACACGACGTTAAATCAGCCCGGCAATCGCTGGATACACTGCAAGACGAGGCCCAAAAGGAAGGCGTTCCCGGCGACACGATTATCGGCCTGGTCGGTGAACTTCCCCCGGATACCTCCATTACCCCTAGACCCGACCAATAAAAAAGTGACGCCTAACTCTCTCTTTGAGCCAGGTGCAGGGTCACGATCCCGCCGGTGAAGGCATATTGCCCCTGGGGAGTAAAGCCAACTTCCTGGATCAGTTCCTCCAGGGTTTCCGGATCAGGGAATTCCTTGACCGATTGGGGCAGAT
>JAZFTY010000288.1:0-5414 GCA_036446935.1 Acidobacteriota bacterium
GAAGCTGGAATGGTGAAGAATATATTTATAAGGACCTCATTCAGGAAATTGAAAAGAACTTTCGTGTCAAAGCCGGGCGAGCGAATCGAGTCATCGGCGGAACCTCCCTGGGAGGGTTTGCGGCACTGAAGATAGCGATGAAATACCCTGACCTTTACAGCTCAGTCGCCGCAGGTTCACCCATCATTCTCCTGGGTGACGATCCATCGAAGCTCCTGAATGCTTCTTCAGGAGGTGCGGTCAGGCGGTTTTCCGGCTTGTTCAATCCCGTTTTCGGAACACCCTTTAATCAGGATCATTGGCTGAAAAACAGTGTTGAAGTTCTCGCTCGCAGCGCCGATCTGAAAGACCTGAGGGTGTATTTGTCCTACGGTACGGCGGACCGCTACGAAGCCTTCTTCCCCATGCGGCAAGCCATTCAGATCCTTCACCAGCTTCTGACCGACCGAGGAGTTTCCAGTGTTTTCCAGGTCCTGGAAGGGGAGCCTCACGGCTGGGCTCTGATCAGAACTGACTTGGAAGGGTCGATTGAGTTTCTTACCCAGACGTTCTAACTGCAGACCGCTGACAGTTGTCAGCGGAAATCCAAAATCCCAAATACTAAATCCCAAACCTGACCTGGAACTTGAAGCTTGAAACACCCGCGGGGGCACCCGCTTGCGGGTCGCGCTCCGACAGCACGACAGCACGAGCGCACGAGCCCGCGCCAAGCGGGCTAAGGGATGAGGACGACTTTTCCGTACTGGTTTTGTTTTTGGAGATGTTCCAGGGCGCTTCTTCCCTCCGATAGAGCAAACTCCTGATCAATGACCGGCTTGAACTTGCCCTGTCCCAATAGAGCAATGACTTCCTGGTATTCTTTTCGGTTGCTCATGGTGGAACCGAGGATAGACAAATGGTTCCAGAAGATCAGACGAATGGCTGTTTCAGGACTGGGTCCGCTGGTGGCTCCACAGGTGACGATTTTCCCTCCCTTGGCCGCCATCTTGAGGCTTTGGACCCAGGTGGCTTCTCCAACGCTGTCCACGACGATGTCCACACCGCGCTTCCCCGTCTCACCCATCACCTCCTGCACCACATCTGTTTGGGTGTAGTTGTAAGCAAAATCCGCTCCTGACTCCTTGGCCCGTTGTAACTTCTCATCACTGGAGGAACTGACGAAGGCCCTGCCGCCCAAACACTTGACGATGTTCAGCGCTGCCGAGGAGACTCCACCTCCGATGCCATGAATGAAAACATCGTCGCCCGACTGAATTCCGGCTCGGGTGGTCAGCATACGCCAGGCCGTTTGAAAAACCAGGGAAAAAGCGGCTGCTTCCTGGAAGGAAACATTTTCCGGAATCTTTTCCAGATTGGCTTCAGGAAGCACCAACAACTCAGCGTGGGTCCCACCGACCTGTTCACCCACAAGACGTAGTCGAACACACATACTCTGTTCACCCTGCATGCAGAATTCGCACTCGCCGCAGGAAAGAACAGCGTTGATCATCACCCGATCACCCACCGAGAAACGACTCACCCCCGCCCCAACCTCCTCCACGATCCCAGCACCGTCCGAACCAAGCACGTGGGGCATCTTTAGATCTCGACCGGGAAGCCCTCTCACCACCCAGAGATCCAGATGATTCAAGGCTGTGGCCTGGGTTTTTACCCGAACTGAGCCGGGTTGTATCTCAGGATCGTCGATCTCCTCGTATCGGACTTGATCCAAGTCCCCGTGCTGGTGAATCAGGAAGGCTTTCATAAACCAGCGCCTAGGCGCCTTTGAGTTTTTTGGTCAGAGCTGGGACGATCTCGAAAAGGTCACCCACAATCCCGTAGGTGGCGATGTTGAAGATCGGGGCATTGGGGTCGGTATTGATGGCTACGATGCAGTGAGCATTCTTCATCCCCACGATGTGCTGAATGGCTCCGGAGATTCCGCAAGCCAAATAGAGACGAGGAGAGACCGTCTGCCCCGAGCTGCCGATCTGGCGATCCCGAGTGAGCCATTCACTATCGACAACGGGACGACTCGCTGCAACTTCCGCCCCCAGAGCCTCTGCCAGTTCCTCAATAATATGTAAATTTTCCGCCTTTTTGATGCCCCGCCCGACCGCCACGATCAACTCCGCCTGTGAAAGATCCACCTTACCCTGAGTGGTTTCGAATGCTTCCAGTTGCTTGCGACGAAGCTCCACAGCAGAGAGATCCAGGGAGCGCTCCACAACCTGCCCGCTCCCCTCCATTAAATCATCCACACTGGTCGCTCCAGTTTGCAGGGTCACGATCCATGGATGCTCGGATCGGAACCGCACGTCCGCGTTGAGCTTATTCCTGAACATCTGACGAACGAAGACGAAGTCATCTCCCTCTTTTCGGTAGCCGATACAATCGGTGACCAACCCTCGATTGATTGCGGCCGCCAATTTCGGGGCTAAATCGATATTCTGATAAATATGCCCCATGAGAAAAAGATAGGGCTGGTCTTCCGTCAGAATCTCACTTAAGGCCCTGCAATAAACATCGGGGTCATAGTTGGCTAACTTCTGATCCTCCACCAGCAACACCGAATCGACTTTTTGCTTTCCCAGTCGCTCAGCCAGAGGACCAATGTCATTTCCCAGAATGAGGGCATGGAGTGAGAAACCCGCCTCCTCGGCCATTCTCTGGCCCAGAGCCAGGCTCTCCAATGATGGGGTACGGATCTCACCCTCTCCGTGATCTATGAGTACGTAGATTTTCTCAGACATGGGGGTTCGTGATTTCGTGACTTCGTGCTTTCGGGACTTGACCTATCTTGACTGAGTAAGACGACCGCACAACCGCCCTCATTCAGAGTACCTTGGCTTCTTTCTTCAGCTTCTCCACCAATTGTTCCACCACCTCTTCAGTAGACCCTTGCAGAATCTCGGCCTTCTTCTCGACTACGGGGAGATAGACCTTGAGTACCTCAACTGAGGGGACAGAGCTCAAATCCACATCAAGATCACTCAGCTCAACATTGCGGATTTCCTTCTTTTTGGCCTGCATAATGCCCTTCAAAGAGGCATAGCGAATCTGGGAGATTCCCGCCTGAATGGTCAACACGGCGGGCATCGGAAGCTCCACCCACTGAAACCAGCCGCTCTCCATTTCTCGCAACGCCTTGACCTTCTTTTGAGCGGGGTCGGCCCTGATCTCCATCACGATTGTGGCATGAGGGAGTCCCAGGAGTTCGGCCAATAGAACACCGGTCTGGGCGTAACTCCAATCGTCCGATTGTGTCCCCGTCAGAATCAGGTCATATTCCTCGTCCTTGAGGACTTCGGCCAGGACCTTGGCCACGGCGTGGGGAGTAGTGACTTTACCCTCGTCGTCCCTGACCAAAATGGCGCGATCGGCCCCCATGGCCAGTCCTTTTCTTATGGATTTTTCTGCTCTCTGCGGACCCAGTGTGAGGATCGCCACCTCTCCACCGTGTTCCTCCCTGAGTTTGAGAGACTCTTCCAGAGCGTACTCGTCACACTCACTGATTTCAAAGGTGAGATCCGAGGTCTTGATTCCCGTACCCGCTGCGTTAATCTCGTAGCGCGTGTCTCGATCGGGAATTTGTTTCAAACAGGTTAGGAGCTTCACTTCTTAAACAGGTTCTCGAAGGCATCTCGTGCATCCTCAGGCCTTTGTTGCGACCCGGACGTGGTGATCTTCTCCACTGTGGTCCGGCCCTCAAAGTACTGGCACTCATTCTTGGCAGCCTTGCCTGCAATGCGTTCAGGAATCGGTTCGGAACACTCAAATCGTTTGGCAGGATTAAAGAAAACGCAATTCTTGCAGGTATGGAGGTCGGCATCGCACTTTGGACACTGGCTGGAGAATTCGATCTCGCTAAAACTCTGGCCCAGCTGGACTCCGCACATGGCACACCGTCTGACTTCATGAATACCCGGCATGCGAGGGGATCGGGGTCCCTCACGTGAGGGCTTCGGTTGCGAAGGCCGACTCTCCTTAGGGCGGTCAGATGTACCCCGGTACCCGTCCTGTCGATACTTTTGACTCATCTTTTCTTCTTCCCTGGCCGACTCCTCTGCCACTGTTCGAGGACATATTGGCCCGTGAAACGCGGGAAATGCGACCCTATTTTATGACTCCCGGAGATGAGGAGCAGTTCTTATTGCAGCTGCCCACATGCTGCCTTCACCCCTGCGATGTCGATGGCATCCGCTCCCGAATCAATGTGGCGAATGATGCCCGCTTTGTCGATGACAAAGGTGGTCCGGCGAGCCATCCCTCTCTCTTCGTCCAATACTCCGTACAGCCGGCTCAGCGATTTCGAAAAATCGCTCAGCATGGTGAATTCAACTCCCATTTCTTCTGCAAATTTCTTTTGGGAGGGCCGAGCATCCACACTTACCGCCAGAATTTCCGTATCTTCTGCTTCAAAGTAGTCGATATCAGACTGATATCGTTGCAGCTCGGTCGTTCAGCCACGGGTAAAGGCAAGAACGTAGAAGGCAAGCGCCACGTTCTTCTTACCGGCGAAATCGGAAAGACGCACGGTATTCCTGTCCTGATCCTGCAATTCGAAGTCGGGGGCCTTGTCGCCCACCTTCAAGAGAGTGGACTGGGACCAAGCCAACGGGGAAAGCAGAACAATTGAGAAAAGTAAGATTAGAGTTTTCATGACCGCTCATTTTAGCCCCAAACCCGGCAGTTTTCAATAGGGAAGCGCTCATGCTATGGTGATGATCCTCAAGTACCGTCATGAAGATCTATACCGGGCGCGGAGACCAGGGTAAAACCTCTCTTTTCAGTGGGGAACGGGTGGGTAAGGATTTACCTCGGGTGGCTGTCTATGGGACCCTCGATGAACTGAATTCCGTGCTGGGCATTGCGCTCTCGTTTTCTCGAAATCAAAGGGTCAGGGAGGTTCTTTTATCCCTCCAGCATAAGCTTTTCCAGGCAGGAGCCGATATGGCAACCACCAGCGCTCAAAAGCGTCCTGTCGATCGCATCAAAGAGAGCGACTGGCGCTCTTTGGAAACCCTCATTGATGAACTGGAAGAAGAAATCCCTTCCCTCAAGGACTTCATCCTCCCTGGCGGATCTTCCGGCGCGGCCTTCCTACACCTTGCTCGAGTGGTCTGCCGAAGAGCTGAGCGCGAATGGGTTGCTCTCATGAAGGTGGATCAGGATGTGAACTCGGAATTGCTGATTTACCTCAACCGGCTATCCGATCTGTTATTCGTCGCGGCCCGATACGAGAACGTCCTGGAAGGAGGAAAGGAGGAGATCTGGCAAAAGGAGGATTGAAAACAACGGAAACCTGTTCGGCCTGTCGCGGTTCGGGCTGGCTGGTGGAAACCGAGGACTCAGTGGAGGCAGTCGTACCCTGTCCGGAGTGCCGCCCTAAAGAAGGTTTGAAAAAGCTCTTGCAGAAGGCTGCTATCCCACCC
>JAZFTY010000289.1:0-6747 GCA_036446935.1 Acidobacteriota bacterium
TGATCCAGAGCTTCCAGCATACCCCTCAGTTCCTGCTCCGTGAGACCTCGAGAAAAGGCAATGCCCTGCAATCCCAGACGGCTCATAAAGTCGACGAAGGTCTCGGCAATGGAGTTGTATTGGGCCACATCCAAGGGTTCGCCATTGACCGACAGAGCCTTTTTAGCCTGAGTGATATTGAGGCGATCGTTGTGGACGAGGATCTTGTCAATGGATTCCCTCAGTTGTCCGGTGGCGCTGACGATGGCTCGACTTCCGGGTGGGTAGAGTTGGATCTTGCGAGTGGTTGTGAGCAGTGTACGAATGACTCCAGGTATATGGACCAGAGCTGCGGGATCCAGGGGTATGTCCTCTGGGCCGAAACCTTCCAACTTCTCGCCGTTGTAGCGTAGGGCCTCTTCCGCTTGGAATATTTTCTCGTCGTAGGCCTGCTGCGACTCGCGATACAATTGAGCCTTCGCCTGGTTGGACGAACGCTGAAAGTGGTAAGCAAGGGTGGTGGTCGAAAGAAGCAGGCCTTGGGCATGACGAGTTTCCTGGTAGTTGCCGATACGCTCGTGCAGTTCCCGTTTGCGATTTTCCTCGATGGCGCCGTAGGTGATGTCCAAAATGCTGCGGCTCAAAAAGCGAAGGGTCTCATCGTTCACCTGGTACTGTGAGCCGATGAGACCCAGCGCCACACCCTCATCGATAAAGTCCAGGACCTTGCCCTCTTTTGTTTCAGAACTCCCGCCCAGCATACTCAGGGAGACCTGCTCCCCAAAGGTGGAGGCCTGGTCGAGTAGCTTTCTGTTCTCTTCATTGAGGACGGCGATTTTCTGTCTGATCATCTCCTTCAGAGATCCGGGCAAATCCTCTTCCTCCAAAGGTTCGATGTCCCACAATTGGCCGGTGTAGACGATCTTTCTATCCAGAACCAGCTTGCGCACGAGTTCATTGATAAAGAGAGGATTACCCTGTGTGAGCTGGGCCACCTGTTCCGCGAAGTTCTCGGGCAAACGCAGTTGAGGAAAGATCTGCTGAAAGTGCTGGGCGATGTGGATGGCCGTGAGAGGGGTGAGGAGTACCCTGACAATGTTCAACTCCTGATGATGGGCGGCGAAGAAACTTTCCAGTGGGGTCGGCGCTCTTTCAATTTCTCCCGGTTGGATATGGGTGGAGGTCCCACAGATAAAGACCGGAATGTCTTGGGATAGCAGCAACCGACGCAACATGAGAAGCGAGGCCTCATCGCTGAACTGCAGATCATCAATAAGCAGAATGAGGGGTCGGGAGTCGAGGAGCTTTGGGAGAGTCTGGACAAGGGTGGCAAAAAGTTCCTCACGCTGAGTCCTTCCCCCTTCCGGTTCAAATTGAGCTCTTGGCCTGACCAGTTGAGGCAAGATGTAGGACAGATGGGTGAGTTCCTTGCCCGTCAAGCCATCCAGGATGGTTCTGCCCTTGTCGGGCCGCTGTTTCATGATCTCAGCCAGGATGTGGGTGATCAGGTAATAGGGACGAAAATCCTCCTGTGGAATCCCGTTCACCTTGATCTGCGCGGTGTTGTTTTCGTCCAGCTTTTGACGGATGGTTTTCAAGAACTCGCTCTTGCCCATCCCGTCGACCCCTTCGATGAGGAGAAACTGGTTTTTACCCTGATTGAATTCCGTCAGTGCCTCGTTCAACCTGGCATATTGAGTCTCGCGGCCAGTGCCATGGACTCGATCCAATCGCTGGAGAGTTGTCTGAGGGAAGACATCCTGAAGGGGGACTTGGCCGGCGTTGACAAGACGAGCCCGCCCGGACTGTTTGGCGTAAAAGAGCGCCGTGTCTGCTTTAGAAATGAGATCGTTGCCGGTCTGAGCATCCTCCGGGGCGGAGGCCACGCCGATACTGAAGGTGATGGGAAGCTCAATATCCCTTTTATCCAGGGCTGGTCTTTCATGGGCCAGCTGAATGAGCTCCTGACCTAACTGTAGAGCCTTCTCTTTATCCGCACCTGGCATGAGAATCACGAACTCATCACCATCATAGCGGACGGCTAATCCACTGTCCCTGGAGACCTCTTTCATTAACTCGGCTACCCAGATGAGGGTCTGATCGCCGACATCATGCCCGTGGGTGTCGTTGATATGCTTGAAATGGTCCAGGTCCATCTTGAGCAACGACACCGGCTCGCTCTCCAGGGAATCCCACTGGACCTTGTCTTGTAGGTATCTGCGAAGAAAACGGCGGTTGTAAATGCCGCTGAGCTCGTCTTCAACGGTCAGGCGGGAGGGGTCGGTGTTCGAGTGCTCAAGAAAATGAAGAAGGTGTGGATATTCTTTCATGCTCATGAGTCGTCAAGCGCGATGTTCCTTCAGGAGGCGATCAGTAGCTAAGTCGCAAAGCGAGTCAAGTGAAGTGGCCTCGGAAGGAAACACGGCATAGGAGGTCTTGAGAGTGATCCCATGAGGACCGCCAGATAAGCAAAGAAGAGCTTCAGCTCGCAAGCGTTCCAGAGCTATACGGGCATTCTCAGCACTTGCACAAATAAGGATCACTCCCAGAGTTCCTTCTTCAAAACCCCCGAAGCAATCCGATTTGCGCACTTTGTCTGCTAGGACCTGAGCCAAGCGTTCCAGCCAAAAACGTTGTTCTCGCCCAGGAACTCCTTCAAGTTTGAGCAGGAGTATAGACACATATTGATTGTACCTCTCAGCCCGCGCCAGTTCCTTGTCCAGAAGAGGAAGGAAAATGTGCGGGTCTAAGAAAATCGAGTCAGTTTTTACCCTCAACTTTGTCATAGAACGGGACCCCTTGGGGTGGGGTAGCAAGTTCCACTCCACTTTTGACCAGGAATAGCTAAACCCAATCGATTGAGTTAGTTAGGTTTTTCTGGAGCTTTTGAGCAAGTCAGGAAGCTGCACCTGATTCCACAAATCTTGCAAAGAAATTGCTGCCCTCAGCGATCTCCTCAGATTCCTTGCCTGCGCTCTGGCTCGTCCCTTGCCATGCACCTTCTCTTGTTTGAGTGCCTCGTTCCTTGAACGTCCCACCAGCATACGTCATTGTATTTATGGAGCGAGACACTTAGCATAAGGCGAACTATATACCATGGCTGATCAGAAAGATTCTCTGGATAGGGCTAAGCTCGAAAGTTTGCTTCTCCTGAAGGGTGCCGACCTTGAATCGATTCGCGGTCTTCTCAAAGATTGCCCGATTCAACAGGTCAAGCGGGGGGAGGTACTCCTCCATGCCGAAAAGCCGAATCAGTTCCTTTACCTTCTTGTTTCCGGTCGTTTGCGCATTCACCTTAAGCTGGATCTCGATTCGATTGCGATGCTGGAGCCGGGAGAAGTTGTAGGTGAGCTCTCGCTCATCGACCGCCAGCTGACCTCAGCCTATGTGGTTGCCGAAGATGACTGCAGTTTGCTGGTCCTTGATGAAGAGGTCCTGTGGTCTCTTGTGGATGCTTCACCTATTGCACGTAATCTATTGTTTATCCTGGCCAGGCGTCTGCGTCAGGCGGATGCTCTTGTTTTGTCGAACCAAGAAACGCAGCGTGAACACGAACGATATACCTTTGTCGATGGTCTGACCAGTCTGTATGACCGTCGCTGGCTCGAGAGCATGCTGGCTTGGCAGATGATCCGTTTTAAGAGAAAGCCCGAGCCCCTATCCTTGCTGCTAATCCGTATCGACGATTTGAAGGAATACCGTCACACTCACGGATCTACGGCCGGTGACCGCGTGATTCATACGGTGGCACGGACCCTGTTAGAGAAGATGCGTCAAGGTGAGATCCTTGCGCGCTACGAGGAAGATGAGTTCGTTGCCCTGTTGCTGGCCGCCGACGCCCCTGCCGACGAAGCCGTTGGCGAACGACTGCGTCAGGCGGTCAGTGAAGCGCAAATCTCCAGTTTCGTATCCGACGAAAGTCCTGTTCCATCTGTCACCATCTCAGTTGGAGTCGCCCACCTGATCGCCGAGGACACGCTCGAAACCTTTGTCGCACAGGCCAGGCATTCACTCAGTGTTGCCAGAGAAGGCGGGGGCAACCGGGTGATTAAAGCCGACCGCCCTTCCTAACAGTTTCGAACCAGGGTGTTGTCCCAATCTCGGCCTTCCAGCCTCAGGGTGCTTGTCTGTTCAAAGTTCTCCAGAACCCGATCACACTGAGCAGGATCGTAGGTGTTCGGCTCGAGACTGCAGGCGGCGACACCAAAGACAGGCGAGCTCGAAATAATTAGCGCCAACAACAGCGCAGTCAAGAATACCGTTACATAACGCATAGAAGTTCTTAAAGTCGATCTCATCATAGAGTCCTCCTTCACCGTTGTGTCCTGTTGGATAAGCAATTTTCGGGCCGCAGAAGGTCATTTAAGGCCACAACTTGCTCAACCGCCAATGGTGCTGGGGTTTTCCACGGGATTCGAAAATCTGATGGGGACCTGTAGAACTTCGATTTCGACAAAAAATGTCAGGAAAGGGCAGGTATTGTCAGCTTTGGCAAACTGCAGCCATCTTGAGACGGTGGAGGGTTTTAACCCGCAAACAACCGAAAAACCCCCTCTACAAGGAACTATTTTACCGCCAGGGGAACAAGATGCTGGACGTATCGGTGAAGACCGTACCTACGTTTACGGCAGGAACGCCGACGCTATTGTTTGAGAGAAAGTATGTTACCAGCCTCCGAAGTCCCGCCAGCTACGATGTGTCCATCGACGGACAGCGCTTCTTGATGATGAAGGCGGAAGGGCGCGGTCCTGAGATCCACGCCGTCCTCAACTGGTTCGAGGAACTCAAACGCCTGGTGCCGAGCGACAACTAAGATGACTGGCAAGACACTCTCGAGCTCATAAGCGGATCGATAGCACCACAGCCCTGAAAGTGATCACCCGATGGTCCGCTGAATACGTGCTCAAGGAAGAGGAGTTGGGGAAGCGCCATGATGGTTTCTGACTGCTCATCGGCCGTCATCCATCTTTAGAACTACAGATTTTGATCTAGCCAATCTGACGTTACCGTCAGTGTGGTATGGAAGGCCTCCAGGTATTGTTCCCCTTTGTAGGCTTCAGCCTCTGGGACCGGAATTCCGTTCAGAACAAAAGCTTGCTTGTGGTTGTAGTAAAGATCACGAGCCTGAGAGGAGAGAAGATAAGCGCTTCTCTGCCCAGAGGCCTGGAGTTGTGTCCAGCGACAGACATCACTCAGGAACGCGAACAACTGAGGCCAGAAACGCCAGGGAGGTACGCCGAACTCTTTTGTGACGGCCGATTCTGGTTCAGAAAAAGGATCCAGTCTGAGAACCTCTGACCAAGGTCTTACGTGAACAAAGTATCCGACAGGTCGGTCCGCTGTTTTCTCTACCAGTCTCGCTCGTGCCATTTCCCGGGCAGCCTTGGAGATCGCCATTCTTGAATAGCTGAGGGCATCTACCATACGTTTTACAGTTGCTATCGATCCACCCATTCCCAGCAAAAGACCAAGGACGTCCGACTTTATACTCACACCAAACCCGGCGCGGAGACGAAACAGGAGGGCCGCCGGTTCGGTCAAAGCTGGCTGCGTGATCCCTTTCAGTCTACGGGGTCGTTTTAATTGGGGCAATCGATCGAAAGCTCGCCAACGTCTGTCACCGGATTTGACGGCAGCCTGGGCAAATACTGCAATCCCACTATCGACACTTTCTGGGAAACGGCCACGGACTGCCTTTAGGCGTGGAAGACTGAGGTAGGTAGATCCAACGGCTCCCCACCACCTCATCACATCTTCCAGCCGTCTTTCCTTTTTGTGAAGAGCTGCGGAAAGTAACAGGAGGGCTTCTGGGTCAATGACTGCACGGGCGGATCTCCCAGCCACAGGAGTGACCAGAGCTCCTAGCGCGGCCCATTGGCGCCAGCAAGTATTAATGGCTGTACGGAGAGCGAGAGCGTTAATTTCTTCCAACATCTAGCTTGAGTTTCGAAATCAGTTCATCCAGGAGCTGAGGAAATCCAATCCCGGCGTCTTGAGTGACGACAATAATTCTAGCCTCCTCCAGTTCAGTATCGGTGGGGGCTAGCTCAATGAGATCCTGGTAATGGACACTGTCAGCATCGCGGTCAACGGCCGCGTGCAATTTCAGAGCAATCAAGGTCCGCCGGCCGACGATACCAGTCTCCAATGAGCCGAACTGCCTCCATTCAATCTCTTCAAAAAGGAACTTGGGCAAGTCCTTTGGCCACTGAGTGCTAACCCGGGTGTTTATCCAGTCCGCGGGAAGCCCAAAATCCCTGGCAACTGTCGCGATGGCTGTCTCCAAAGGTTCCGGAAGCGGATCCGGCTGGACAAAGATCTTCCTCCCACCTTTTTCCTCGGCTCTGGCGACAACATCAACATCTTTAGTGGTGCGTTCCAGCAAACCCAGGAGGTTCAGTGAAGCACCACCGACAACCACAATGGAGCAACGGTTACCCTCCGCTCGCAGGAGTTCCCCGACTGCCGTCAGTAACTCTTCAATGCGTTGCCCTGTTAGTGGTTCCATCGGTTGCATAGTACCTCTTTGGGGGAGAATTGTAAAGTATAACGTTACATAATGTATCTTTAAAAATTACATAAAGTAAATTATAACATTACGAAACGAAGATTCTGCACGGGGTGAGGCCCACGAGCATTCGGGAAGGGACGAACCCCCCATGGCGACCTCCGGGCACGAATGCCCGACAACCCTTGAGCGGTTAACACCGCGAAAGGCGTTGCCTGACCAGCCGAACCCCCTTGGTACGGATCCGTATGCCGGGTGGT
>JAZFTY010000290.1:0-2593 GCA_036446935.1 Acidobacteriota bacterium
CCTCGCGTGATGAAGCGGGCCAAACGCATTATTTATCTACTGGACGGACGTGTGGAGAAGGACGTTGTTAGCCCGGACTATGCATAAATTCTCTACAGCAGCGACGACAGGGGAATTCTTGGGACAGTCCCCGCTGGGACTGTCCCCAAATTCCCCGACATCGCGCTTCGTGACAAGAACCTACCCATAATCCGGGCTTAAGATGCTCTCTACCGGGTCAAAATACCTGTGGGTCCTGCTTTCTCTTTTGGCTTTGGAAAGTACCGTTCCCCGGCTGCAGGCTCAAGAGTTTGATTGGGGTGGATCTTTCAGAGCCTACCCGTTCCTACGATTGGAAGAGCTTGCCCTGGAAGAGGAATTGGGAGGAACACTAAGTCGCCGTGATACCGAACTCTTGATCCTGCGGCTTACCGGAGACGCTTTTTTTGGCCAGCACGTTCGCCTGGAAACCCATCCTCTCCTGGAGTTTGTATCACCATCCAGGCTACTGGGTCCTTCAGGTCTGGCAACCTCAACTGCGCCCACCTTCCTGCCTCTGGAGCACGTCTTTACCGACAACCCGGATGTTGAGCTGATTGGAAGTTTTGATCGACTGAACCTCCAGATCGACTTGAACCGGGTTAGGCTCGTGGTCGGCCGTCAGGCCGTCACCTGGGGAGTGGCTTATTTTTGGCCTTCGCTGGATCTTTTTGCACCTTTCTCGCCCCGGCGGGTCGATCGTGACTACAAGCCGGGGATCGACGCCATTCGAGCCACAATTCCCCTGGGAGACTTTTCGGAAGTGGAGGTGATCGGCGCCATTCTGGGGCCATCCCTGAGCAGGGACGGCACGCTGGCAGCATTGACCCGCTTCAATCTGGGACCGTTGGATTGGGGCTTGATGGGAGGAAAATTTCATCGCGACACCGTGGCTGGGAGTTTTCTAACCACGGATGCCTGGGGGACAGGCCTGCGAGCAGAGGTGAGCTGGACCCAATCGGGCGACCCGGAGGATCGGGTGCGGGAGCGGCGGACTTTCTGGCGCGCCGCGGCGGGAGTGGACCGACAGCTGACACCGACGCTTACGATGTCGGCTGAGTTTTCTTTCAACGGATATGGAGCGAGGCAGGCCTCGGACTACCTGGACAGGAGTACGGCCGACCGTGTTCTGCGTGGAGAAATCAATGCCCTGGGAAGATTTTATACAGGCGTTTCCGGGGTCTGGAGCTTTCACCCGTTGGGTACGCTTACCAACACCCTGCTCATCAACTTGCAAGATCCGTCCACCCTTTGGGTGCCCTCGTTTCAGTGGTCGACGAGCAACAACTCGGATGTGTTAGCGGGCGCCCAGATCGGTATCGGAACGGGACTTCAGTCATCGGGGATGGGCCCGGTTCCTCAAAGCGAGTACGGTTTGGTTCCCAACACGCTGTTTGCCGCCATCAGAGTTTATTTTTGAAAAGGAGATCGCAGACCACAGACCCAAAGAGGGATACAATAAGGGGGTATAGAGGGTAGTTATGAGGCATCGATTCAGTCGCTTTTTGGGGAAGTTCACCGTGCTGGTTCAAGTAGGTCTGCTGGTTGCTCTCTGGGCGGGTCCTTCTGTACAACTGGCCAAGGAATCGATGGCTTCACCAAGGGTAGTGGCCGTGGGGGATATTCATGGTGATTTCGATGCCCTGGTCTCGATCCTTCAAGAGACTGGGATCATTGACGATCAGCACAACTGGTCGGGCGGGGCTGCAACCCTGGTGCAAACAGGAGACTTTCTGGATCGGGGTGCCAAGCATCGCCAAGTCATGGACTTGTTCATGGCACTGGAGGTGCAGGCGGTGGAAGCGAACGGACGGGTGGTCGTTTTGCTGGGCAACCATGAAATGATGAATCTCATGGGGGACCTGCGTTATGTTTCGCCGGAAGTCTATCTGGATTTTGCAAATTCAAACTCGGAAGAACGCCGCCGAAAGGCCTATCAGGATGATCTGGAGCTGCTCAAGATGGCCCCGGAGCCTGAATTCGAAAGGCAATGGATGCAAGCGCATCCGCCCGGTTTTCTGGAGTACCGAGAAGCCCTGGACCCAGAAGGGAAGTATGGGCGTTGGCTGCGGAACAGGCCGACAGTGGTACAGATCGCGGATACCCTCTTTTTGCACGGTGGAATTCACCCTAACCTTTCTTCATTGAAGGTCGAGGAAATCAACCAGCGGATCAAACGCGAAATTCAAACTCTTGATCGTGCTACCCGATACATGGTCCAAGAGCAGCTGATCCTGCCCTTTTTTACTTTGGAGGAGATCAGCGCAGCGGCAGAGGCAGAACTGGGGCGGCGAGAAAGCGAAGGGACCAGCGGAACACTCGGGAACGAGGACGATGGGGTCGCGGTCCTGAAGGACTTCCTGGCTTATGGCAGTTGGCTCAGCAATAACCCGGAAGGGCCATTGTGGTTTAGAGGCTTTGCCCAGTGGTCAGAAGAAGAGGGTGCAGAGAACCTGCCGAATTTACTCGGAGCTTATCATGTAAAGCATTTCGTGGTGGGCCACACGCCCCAACTCCCGGGGAGAATCGGGATGCGGTTCGAGGGTAAAATATTCCTGATCGACACCGGGATGCT
>JAZFTY010000291.1:0-2708 GCA_036446935.1 Acidobacteriota bacterium
TGGGCGAGAGTTGACGGCCGAAGAAGTGGATGAGATTTCCAGATTTCATCCCACCCTGGATGTCTTCGATAAAGCCACCGGAGAGCTCATCTGGGAGATGGATCTGCCCGCCAACGTGACCGGGTCCCCCGTGACCTATCAAATGGACCAAAAACAATACATTGTTTTTGCCGTCGGAGGCGCCGCCATTCCTGGAGAACTGATTGCCGTCAGCCTTCCCTAGTGTCTCGTCCCAGGAATACCATCGCCACAAAGTAATTGACTGTGCCAGGTAGGGGGAGTAAATTCAGAATCATCTCGACCCCGTAAATCGCATCATCTGCTTAGGAGGGAAAGACCATGGAAACCACTCAAATAGGTGATTCCACCCAAATCAAAGGCCCGGTCAAGGAGTACCTGTTAGGAAACATCGGGCGACGTTCCTTTATCCGCCGCCTCACGGCTACGGGACTTACGGCCACAGCCGCCCGTCAGTATATGGAACTCCTTGCTTCTCCTGCTGCTACGCCCCGCGTCCCCGCCGCCGGCGAAGGCAAAATTTCGGTGGTGGAGGGCACCGCCGGAGAAGTGTTCGTCGAGCAGCTCAAGCAATGCGGAGTCCGCTTTGTCTTCTTCAACCCTTCTACAGGGGACTATCCCATATTCGATGCCTTGCTCAACCGTCCCGACATGCAGGTGATTTTGGCCCTGCAGGAGGGTGTTCTCACCGCCATGGCCGACGGCTACGCCAAGGCCAGCGGAAAGATTCCCTTCGTGACCTGTGCACGTCCCGGCTTTCCGAACACTCTGGTTCACATGTTCAATGCCTACAAGGATCGGACTCCGATGATCGTTTCCATAGACCTGCCGGGACAGAGTTCGCTGGGCCGATGGGGATTCCAGGTGGTGGATGATCTGGCCAAAGTTGCCGAGCCCTTCACCCGATGGCGCTGGGAGAGCCGAACCGCCGCAACCCTGGCCGAGGACGTTCGCAGGGCCTTCAAATTTGCAAGCACCCCTCCCACCGGGCCTGTTTTCCTGATGATCCCGTCCGACATCCTGGGAACCGAATCGGTCAAGACCGAGATCATCGACCAAAGCCAGTTCACCATATCCCAGAATGTCCGTCCTGACACCAGTGAAGTTGAAGAGGTGGCCAAGCAGCTGCTTGAAGCGGAAACCCCGGCCCTCTTTGTGGGCAGCGATGTTCACAGGCTGGGGGCGGAGGAGGAGGTCGTCGAGTTGGCCGAACTGCTTTCCCTTCCGGTGGTCCAGGAACCGAGCCGATGGACCAACTCCTTCCCCACCGACCATTCTCTGTATCTGGGACGCTACCGCTCCAACATGAGGTATCCCGGTCCCATCGACTTTCTGCTGAATCTCGGAGGTACGCTCCCCATACCGAGAGGCACCACTCCGTCGGTTCCGCGCTCAACCAAGATCGCCCAGGTCAAATTCGACGTCGAGAACCTGGGAAGAATCTATCCGTCGGTCCTGTCAAGTCCCTCCAGTGTCAAACTCTTTGCTCGAGATCTCATGGAGGCCATTCGCTCCCAGAGCACCGAGGCCCGGAGGAAACAACTTCAGGAGACTCGCGGGGCTGAAACTGCCGAATTCACCGGCAAGCTACGACAATCCCTTGAAGTCGCAGCACAGTCCCGATGGGATGCCACACCCATTTCTCACGAAAGGTTGGCTCTTGAACTGAGGGACAAACTGGACCCCCGCTGCTGTCTGGTCCACGAACTGGATTCGGGCGGCGTCGGCCTGAATCATCTGACCTTTGGCCACAACGCCATGGGGTACTATGACACCACCTCGGCCATCCTGGGCTGGGGTATCGGTGCCGCCATGGGGGTCAAGCTGGCCTTGCCCGATCGGCAGGTGGTGGCCCTGTTGGGAGATGGAGCCTTCATGTTTGGTGGCGACCAAAGTCTGTGGACGGCGAAGCGCTACCAGATTCCCATCATTATCGTGGTCCAGAACAATGGCGCCTATGACAACGAGCGGAATCGAATTTGGGCCCGGGGCGGACTTCAGGCCAAGGCGAAAAAGGACATGACCTGCTATATCGGAGATCCCCCCATCCAGTACACTAAATTCGCCGAAGCTTACGGGGTAGGAGCTGAGAAGGTGGAAGACCCCAACGACCTGGCCGCCGCCTTACAACGGGCTATCAATAGCACCCGTGACGGTGAACCCTATCTGCTGGACGTGGTCATCGGCCGCCAAGGGATGGGAGCGGATTCGACCTGGTATCCGGCCTTCTCGCTGGCCGACGAGCGGAAACTCAAGGTTTAGCCGGCCAATCAGGGAAGATTAGAACCAGGAGCAGTCAGAGCCGTGGGCTCTAGCCCACGGGCCGGGCTTTGGTTGCTGCACGGGTTGGATTGAGCGCGCTCAGATTGCCAGGTGGAGTTTCCTCCATTCACTGGCCTGTTGGGGGCCCCACTCGTCTTCCAGCGGGCAATTCGCTAGGAGGCTTGCTACTTTTCGGCGGCGCTCTGGGGAAGGTTCTCAGGCTCCTTTTCCAAACACTTCAGGATGATCTTTTCTTTTTTCTTCCGTCTACGAGTGAAGGAAATACTAAGAAGGGAAAAGGGGACTTTTCTGGGGGGGGTAGGTAGGTGTCCCCTTCTCCCTTCAACTCAGCGCCTGCTGCGGCCGCGACTGCTGCCGTAGCCCTGGCGCATTTTCTCTCGTTCTTCGTTCTCGATCTGCCCGTACTC
>JAZFTY010000292.1:0-9823 GCA_036446935.1 Acidobacteriota bacterium
CCCTCGATTCTCATTCCTTTGCCCCATGCCACCGACGATCATCAACGAATGAATGCTCGGGCTCTTGTTCAGAAGGGGGCAGCTGTGTCCCTGGAAGAGAGCGAGACAACCGGTGAGGAGTTGGCCCGTCTCCTGGTGGAATTCGCCCAAAACCGCGATGGTCTGGATCAGATGGCGCAAGCCAGCAGAGATTTGGCTCATCCCGACAGTAGGACGAAAATCATTGAGTTGATGGAAGAGGTAGCCGGGAGTATGCATAACACCGGCTCGAGATGACGGAACCTGCAGAGATCAGAAAATTTCACTTCGTAGGGATCGGTGGTATCGGCATGAGTGGTCTTGCTGAGCTGCTGCTGGGGGATGGCTACGAGGTCTCAGGTTCGGACCTGGAAGACAGTGAGTTGTTGGAGAGGCTGCGCCACATGGGAGCGCGGATCTCTATTGGACACAATGCAGGTAGTCTCCAAGAGGCTGAGGCGGTCGTTTTCTCCAGTGCCGTGCCGCGGGACAGCCCGGAACTGGTGGCAGCCGAAAACCGCCGGCTGCCCGTGATCCCCCGGGGGGAGCTGCTCGCCCAGCTGATGGGCAAGAAAAAGGGAATAACCATAGCAGGGACACACGGTAAGACCACGACGACCTCCATGATTGGCTTGCTGTTGCTGGAGTCTGGCCTGGACCCCACCATTGTCATTGGAGCCCGATTTGAGGCGATTGGGAGCAATGCCCGTCGGGGAGAAGGGGAGTGGTTCGTGGCGGAAGCCGATGAGAGTGATCGCAGTTTTTTGAGGCTCTCTCCGTTCTGCAGCGTGGTCACAAATATTGGCCTGGACCACATGGATGAGTACCGCGACCTTGAGGATCTTCAAAAAGCCTTTTTGGAACATATGAATAAGACCTCGGGAGAGGGGCTGGTGGTGGCCTGTGGAGAAGACGCCAATCTGGCACCGATTCTGAAAAAACTTCACCGCCGGGTGGTAACCTACGGCCTAGAGCCGGGGTCTGATATCTGTGCCCGGAAGCTGGAGTTAAGCTGGTCACAGTCGAGTTATGACTGCTATGAGCAGGGTAACTGCTTGGGACGAATCGAACTCCCTGTTCCGGGACGGCACAATATCTTGAATTCTCTGGCTGCAGTGGCTGTGGGTCGGTACCTCGTCAAGCTGCCCTTCGAAACCATTCAGCGATCGCTGGCAGCTTTCCGAGGCGTGGAAAGACGGCTCCAATGGAAGGGAGAGAAGGGCGGTGTGTGGGTTATTGATGACTACGGGCATCATCCCGAGGAGATCCGGGTCACCTTGGAGGCGTGTCGAGTGGGTGGACGCCGCACTGTGGTCGTTTTTCAGCCTCATCGTTATAGCCGCACACAATACCTGATGGAAGAAATAAGCCGGTGTTTTGCCGATGCTGATTCTCTTTATTTGATGGATATCTACCCGGCTGGGGAGGACCCTATTGCCGGGATAACTTCTGAACGGTTGGCGAAAGAGATCCGCCGTCATCGTCCAGTCCGCTATATAGCGGATCGGGAAGAGCTGCTTGCAGCCCTGAACAAGGAGACGAAGGCTGGAGATTTACTGCTGACACTGGGGGCAGGCAATGTTTGGAAAATCGGAGAAGCGTTCCTTGAATCAGACCCTGACTAACAGTCGAAGGACATTCAACTCGCTGGCGATCCTTAGTGCACGCATCGTGTTTCTGGGTCTCATTGTTCTGGTGGGGGCCTATGCCCTGGCCTATTCCCGGCACCCTCCTGCAGTCGCTATGGGCTTTCAATTAGAGGCGATCCACTATCAGGGCCTGGTTCACCTGGACAGTCGGGCTCTGGATGCGCTTATTTATCAGAGCGTTTCCAAAAACCTGATGTCCGTTGACCTGGATCGAATTCGGGATCTGGTGGAGTCGGAGTCGTGGGTGAGAGAGGCCACGGTCCGGCGCAAGCTTCCCAACCAGCTCGTGATCCATGTCCGTGAACGGCAGGCGATTGCTCTGGCGGCCATCGATAATGAGCTCTACGTGGTTGACGCGAGAGGTGTGATTTTGGATCGCCCCGGTCCCAGCCATCGGTCCATTGATCGGCCCATCGTGAGAGGTTTGATGAACGCGGCGCGGGAAAATGCCCAGGAGGAGAATAACCTCAGGATGCAGGTCTATCTTCGGGTAGTGGAAGAACTGGACTCTCACAATCGCTCAATATCAGAGGTTGACGTGGAAACTCCAGAGCAGGTAGCGGTCATTCCCACGGATGATCCCATTCCCATCCATCTGGGGGATGAGGACTTTTTGAGGCGCTATGAAACCTTCATGTCTCAAAAAGACCTGTACGATCGATTGAAGGAAGAATACGGGACGATTGAGTCGGTTGACGTCACCTATGACAACAAGATTATCTTCCACACCCCACAGAAGAAGGGGGAAACGGTGATGGTACAAACCAGCAATCCGCTGTGAGTGTCTTGCTTCGTATGGCACAAAAAAAACAGCTGCTGGCGGGAATCGACGTTGGCACCACGAAAATCTGTTCGGTCTGTGCCAGGGTGGAAGATGGGAAGCTCGAGGTCCTGGGGACCGGCTGGGCCCCATCCAGGGGGCTGAAAAAGGGCGTTGTGGTCAATCTCTCCGAGACGATCGACAGCGTCAAGGCTTCCCTGGAAGAGGCGGAGAAACAGGCGCAAGTGGTGGTTCAGTCCGCCTATGTGAGTGTCGGAGGAGCCTATATTCGGGGAATCAACAGCTCCGGAGAGACCGAGGTTCACAACAAGGATGGTGAGATCACCAGCGAGGATATCAACCGTGCCGTGTCTGCTGCGACTTCACTGGATCTGGGAGAGGACTATCAGGTCATCCACCGTTTGACCCGGGACTTTAAGGTGGACGGACTTGAGGGGGTGGTTGATCCGCTGGGCCTGAATGGCCACCATCTCTCGGTCTCCATGCACCTGGTCCTGAATGCCTCGGCCGTGGTGCAAAACATTGTCAATGCTGTCAATAAGGCGGGCGTCCTGGTCGATGGGGTGGTGATGCAGCAGTTGGCCTCCTCTGAAGCGGTCCTCAGTTCCGATGAGAAAGAGCTGGGCACCATTCTGGTGGACATTGGAGGGGGGACAACCGACGTTGCCGTTTACAACCGGGGGAGTATCTGCCACTCCGAGGTGCTGCCCATTGGGGGAGATTTAGTGACCAAGGACATCGCCATCGGCATCAGGGCTCCGCTGCAGGAGGCGGAGGAGCTGAAGCGATCGGTGGGCAGCGTCTTTCCCGAGAGTGTTCCAGCGGAGGAGTTGATCGAAGTGACCGAGGTCGGTTCGGGGTGTCGAAGAACGCTCCCGCGGCGACGCTTGTGCGAAATCATACGGGCTCGCTGCGATGAGATTCTCCAGGCCGTTGAAAGAACGATCCAGCAGGTTGGCGTGGATAAGGAATTGGTCACCGGTCTGGTCATGACCGGGGGAGGATCTCTTGTGGACGGCGTGGTCGACCGTGCTGAGCAGATGCTGGGTCTGTCCGTTCGGGTGGGTTATCCCATCAATGTCGTCGATCGTGACAGCCCTGTCTTTCATCCCTCCTACTCGACCGCCCTGGGGCTCTTGAAGTATACCCAGAATGTTCAGAGTCCCGTCGTAGCCAAGCCGGTGAAGGCGCAGGGAGCCAGACCCAGGGATGCCCGGAGCAGAATGAAAAGCTGGCTTTTAATGAAAAGCTGGCTTTTACAGAAGATCGAATGAAGCGTTTGTTTCCGAGGAGGATTTCATGAGTAATTTACGATTCGAGGAAAAAAAAGAAGACATTCGGCTGTCATTCGACGAAGGGGCCCAGGGAGCGTCGATTAAAGTGATTGGGATCGGAGGTGGAGGCTGTAATGCCGTCAACCGGATGATTGAGGCGGGCATCGAAGGGGTGGAATTTATCGCGGCCAATACCGATCTCCAGGCCTTGAGGCAGTCCAATGCACCGGTGAAACTCCAGCTCGGGGCCAAACTGACCAAGGGGCTAGGCGCCGGTGCCAATCCTGAGGTGGGTCGGCAAGCCGCCTTGGAGGATACCGAAAAGATCATCGAGTTGCTGGAGGGTGCCGATATGGTCTTCGTCACCGCCGGATTGGGCGGTGGCACCGGGGGAGGAAGCGCACCCATCGTGGCCAGCCTCTCCTCCGAACTGGGGGCTGTAACGGTGGCTGTCGTTACCAAACCTTTTCACTTTGAAGGGAAAAGACGGATGCACCAGGCAGAACACGCTGTCGGGGAGCTCAGAGACAGTGCTGACACCGTCATTACCATTCCCAATGAAAAGTTGCTTACTGCTGTACCGCCCGATACCTCCCTGATCGATGCTTTTAAGTTTGCCGATGACGTGTTGCGCCAGGCTGTTCAAGGGATCAGTGATCTGATTACGGTTCCGGGAGTGATCAACCTGGACTTCGCCGATGTGAAAACCATCGTGACCGGAATGGGGATGGCCTTAATGGGAACGGGCGTTGCCGAAGGGGACAGCAGGGCCGAGACGGCTGCCAGAAAAGCCATCAATAGCCCGCTTCTCGAAGACACAAGCATCAATGGCGCTCGCGGAGTTTTGATCAACATTACGGGTAGCCAGAACATGACCTTGCGCGAGGTGAGCGAGGCAAGTCGAATCATCCAGGAAGCTGCTCATGTGGATGCGAACATTATCTTTGGCTCCGTCTTCGATGATGAAATGGGAAATAGACTGAAGATTACCGTCATTGCCACCGGATTTGAGGATGAGGTCGGGGAGGAGAAATTGTCACCCAAGCCCCAACCGGCCCGGATCAAGGAGGAAGAGGAAGTCCCCCTGGTCGCCCGGCAGGCTCCGCTGCTGAACCACCCCAATCGGTCAGATTCTGAGACCGACCTGGATTTCCCCGCCTTTCTTCGTTAAGAGATGTGAGAGAAATCTAGGACAGTCCCCGAATTCTGGGAGAATTCTTGGGACAGTCCCTGAATTCCGTCCAGGTGTCATTGAGCCCGAGGGCATTTTTTGATTTCGTCCTCAATGACTTCGGCTAATTCCACCCAGTTTTTGCTGTAAAAACCGGTGTCTTCCTGAAGGTTATTGTATTTCTCCACAATTCGGTCGAAACAATCAGCCTTGAGTTTCAATATCTTCAATTCTTCGTCTTTCATGACAAGAGCCTCTATAATAGGCGATCCTGATGGATATGGCCAAAAGATCACTCGATGAGCAGGTAGCGTACCTTTTAAAGGGTACTGCCGAGACCATTACAGAAAAAGAGCTTCGCGGGAAACTTGAAAAGTCCCAAAAGAGTGGGAAGCCGCTTACCATCAAGGTCGGCTTTGATCCTACGGCACCCGATCTGCACCTGGGCCACACCGTGTTGCTGCGGAAGATGAAGCACTTTCAGGATCTGGGCCACCGCGTCATTTTTCTTATCGGAGACTTCACAGCCATGATCGGAGATCCTTCAGGAAGAAACAAGACCCGCCCGCCCTTGAGCAGGGAGGAGGTCCTGGAAAACGCGGAAACCTACAAGGAACAAGTCTTCAAGATTCTGGATCCCCAGGATACAGTCGTCGATTTCAACAATCGCTGGCTGGGGTCCCTGTCTTCTCAGGAATGGATGCGACTGGCCTCCAGATACACGGTAGCGCGCATGCTGGAACGTGATGACTTTTCCAAAAGGATGGCATCCCAGCAACCCGTCTCGATTCACGAACTCCTCTACCCGCTGGCTCAGGCTTATGACAGCGTTGTCTTGGAGGCAGACGTCGAACTGGGGGGCACCGATCAGAAATTTAATCTGTTGGTGGGGAGGGATATTCAACGAGAATTCGGACAGGAACCTCAAGTTCTTCTGATGACTCCGATTCTGGAAGGATTGGACGGGGTCGCGAAGATGAGCAAATCGCTGGGAAACGACATCCCGGTCAACGATCCTCCGCAGGAGATCTATGGCAAGGTGATGTCCATCAGTGACCTGTTGATGTGGAACTACTATGAGCTTCTGACCGATCTCTCCCAACAGGAAATTCAAGAACTCAAGTCGGGGGTCGAATCGGGGGCCGTCCATCCCATGAAAGCCAAAGGCGATCTGGCTGTCAGCCTGGTGAGCGATTTTCACTCTGAAGGGGCAGCCCAGAAAGCCCAGGAACACTTCACCCGGGTGTTTCAAGAAGGGGAGGTGCCGGAGGGAATGCCCACTTTTAGCGTCCGCTGTGGGGGGCAGCCGGTGCCACTCCCTGATTTGGTTCTCCAAGTTGAGTTCGCGCCTTCCAAATCAGAAGCACGACGTCTGATCCGACAGGCTGCTGTTTCCATAGATGGGGAGAAAATCGAGGATCCCAGCTACCGTATTGATCCCAAGCAGAAACCTGTCTTTGTCTTGAGAGTGGGCAAGCGGAAGTTTGGGCGAATCAAGTTGGATTAGTCTAGTCTGGACTATTAATAAATTCTCTACTCCAGCTACGGAATCATCTGGCGTGTTGTACCGACTGCGCGACCTGCAAGCGGGTGCCCCCGGGCCCTGTAGGGGTCAGCCGGTGGCTGACCCGAACCGAACGAGCGGCACCGTCTTTACCAGTGTGGCTTCGGTTTTGCCAACCTAACTGTTCGGGCGAGCCACCGGCTCGCCCCTACGTCACTTCGTGACAAGAACCTATGCATAATCCAGGCTAATCCGGGCTATTCCCAAAAGGGTCGCCAGTACTTGTAGATGAAGAGTCGGCAGAGGTGCTGTAGATATCTCTTCTGTTCCGTGAGTGTGAGCTTGCTTTGGCCGAACTGGCGGTCTTTGAAATGAATGGGAATTTCCTCAATGCGGTGCAAGCTACACTTAACCATCAACTCCAGACCAATCTTGTATCCAACCGGATTCAGATCGCGAGCGGATTCAAAGGTTTTGCGGGGAAGCGCGAAAAAGCCAGACATCGGATCCTTTACCGAGGTGAAGGGACGGGCGCATAGGGTCGCTATTCGGCTGTTCAGCCAGCGGAAAAACCCCCAGGAAGCCTCGATCAGACCACCCGTGGTATAACGGGAACCCATCACGAAATCTGCACCCTTCTCGAGGGCAACCAGCATCTCCGGGATGTGTTCAGGGGAATGACTGAGATCGCCGTCCATAACCACAAGTACGTCACCACGAGCCAACCTGAGTCCCTCCAGAACGGCCCGGCTTAGACCTCGTTCCTCCTTTCGCACCACCAGGGTAAGCCAGTCCCTGTCCATGGACGAGATCAGCTCTTCAGTGCCGTCCTGACTGTCGTCGTCCATAATCAGCAGCTCCAGAGATAAGTGGTGCTTCTGTCGAACCTCCTCCAGCCGTTCAGTGAGCAGAGGAAGGTTTTCGGCTTCCTTATAGGTCGGTACGATGACCGAGATAGAACCCCTGGGGCTCAACCGGGTGTTCGAGGGCGCATCCAGGGGGAGACTCTCATTTTTGGGAGGCATCAATGGGACTGTCCTTTCCCCGTTTCTTTCAGCAGCAGGTTCAGTTTCTGCCGGGCGCCTGGGTGGTTGGGGCGAAGTTTCAAGGCTGCTCGATAATTTTCGATGGCCTCCGGAATTCTCTCCTGAGCGGTTCTCACCAGACCCAGGTAATAGTGGGACTGAGCAAATTGAGGTTGAATCTCAATGGCCTGGGATAGACGCAGTGCTGCTTCCTCTGTTCGCCCTGCTTTGGCCAGTGCCAAACCCATGTTGGCCTGGGCTTCGACATTCTTGGGATTGAGTTCCTGTGCCCTGGAAAGATGTGCTATCGCTTGATCCAGCCGGTCTGTTGCCATCAAGGCAAGCCCCAGATTGTTGAGGTGATCGTAAGAATCAGGGGCAAGCTCGAGAGCCCGATGATACCTGTCAATAGCCTCCTCATAGCGTTCCTGGGCTGCTAACACCAAGCCCATGTTGCCGTAGGCTGGTGCATAGTTTGGATCGACCTCCAGGGCCTGGGAGAATCGCAGGGAGGCTTCACGTAAGTTTCCCTGTTTGAGCCACACGAGTCCCAGATTGTTGAGCGGATCGACGGAGCCCGGAGTAAGCTTCAAGGTTTGAGTAAATCGCTCGACTGCTTCATCCAATCTGTCCTGTTCCAGCAGTACCAATCCCAGATGATTGTAGGCGATGGCGTACTTCGGACTGATCTTGATCGCCTCCATGAATCGCTGCTGAGCCTGTGAAAACTCCCCTTTTCCCATCGATTCCAATCCCAGGACATCGTGAGCCACAGAATTGTCGGGATTCACGAGTAGAGCATGCTCAAACAGTGCGGT
This sequence comes from Acidobacteriota bacterium, assembly GCA_036446935.1. Classification (GTDB taxonomy): domain Bacteria; phylum Acidobacteriota; class UBA6911; order RPQK01; family JADFOI01; genus JADFOI01. The sequence goes on from JAZFTY010000292.1 coordinate 8,241, forward strand.
GGTATTTCTCCAGTAGCTGAGCTGTACTCGGGAAAGAACTGTCAATGGCATCAGCATGCACAGAGCAGCCACGATGAACCACTCTCCTCTCCAACCCATATGGCGCATCATGTCCGCCGCACCCCAGACCGTGATGATGAATAGACCCATCAAGGGAATGTAGGCATATCGGTCGGCCATGGCCTGTCCACCGACTTGAATCAGACCGCTGACCGGTAAAAGTGTTCCCAGATACCAGCACCACCCCACCACCAGATAGCGAGACCTTCGACCCTGCCACCAGACGCCCAGCGAGAGAATCACCAGCAGCAAACCCGCTAAGGCCATCGGCCAGACTGCCAACGAGTTTCCCGGATGGGGATAAAAAACCGCCAGATCCGTGGGCCACACCATTTTTTTCAGATAGAGCCCATAGGCCATCACGGCATTGCCCACTCGAGTTCCCAGTGGCATCCACTCCCATGAGGAGAGCGCCCCAACCTGTGACTGCCCTGCAATCGTCACAACACTGATCGCTGCCACCGGAATCAACAGGGGAAGTTTTTCTACCACCAACCTGGGAACCCGCTTTTGAAACTCTCTCCAATCCTTTCCCAGCCGTCCCAGGGGCCAAAAGTCCAGCAGCAGCAGGACACAGGGCAACGTCACCAGCATGGGCTTGGCCATCAGCCCTAGCACAAAGGCTCCCATAATGCCCAGATAGCGTTGCCAGCCAGGTTTTCTCACATAACTCACATAGGCCCACATGGTCAGCAGCCAAAACAGCGTACTGAGCACATTCTTCCGTTCCGCCACCCAGGCTACCGATTCCAGATTGAGCGGGTGCAAGGCAAACAGTGCTGACACCAATGCGCTGCGCCACACTGCCCCGGTCATCCGCTGAAGCACTCCGAAGAGAAGGAGCACGTTTGCCAGATGAAGGAGCAAGTTGGTGAGATGATGTCCCCATGGGTTCAATCCGAAAAGCTGGACGTCCAGCATATGAGACAGCCAGGTCAAGGGATTCCAAGACCCCCCCTCCAGAGCTGTCATCGCCCAGCGCGCGCCTTGCCAGGTCAAACCCTGCTTCACCCAGGGGTTGCTTGTGACATAGATATCGTCATCGTAGTGAATGAATTGAAAGTCTATGACGGGTGCATACACGAGGAGAGTCGATGCAATGAGAAACAGTGCCGCAACTGCCACAGGATGCCTGGAGATATAGGTCGATACGCTCATTGCTAGGGACCCGCCTCCTCCAGTAGAAGGGTCAACCGCTGCTGTGCCTGACCATGGAAAGGATCCAATCGCAAAGCCTGACGGAAGGATTCGGCGGCTTCCTCTGTTCTGTGCTGGTCCTCCAAAACGACACCCAGGTTATAGTGGCAGGTGGTATAGTCGGGTTTGAGTTCCAGTGCTTTTCGAAATTCCTGCAAAGCTTCCTCTACTCTTCCCTTCTGAAATAAGGAAATGCCCAGGTTATTGTGGGCTTCGGCAAGGTCAGGATTGTTCTGGACAGATCTGATGGAATGATCCAAGGCCTCGTCCAGTCTACCCTGTCGCCGCAAAGCGATACTCAGGTTCGTATGAACACCCGCATGGGT
>JAZFTY010000293.1:0-3106 GCA_036446935.1 Acidobacteriota bacterium
GCTCTTGTCGTTGTACAAAGACTGAGTGGGGCCCTGAAGCGTCACCGCATTCTGGTCCGCAGAGGGGTTCGAGCGATTATCACGGCCAGCTTCGGTCTGGCTACATATCCTTTCGATGGGAGTAATCCAGAGGAACTGATCCGCCAGGCCGACAGGCTCATGTACCAGGAGAAAAGGGCGGCCCGGAATCGGGGATTGTCTCTGGATGTCCAGGCTAAATGAGGCTTGCGAATGGGATGCTCGAGAATGAGAGGAAGGAGGTATCATGGAGTATTGGCTTGAGTTTCTATACTTTTTCCCAGTTGCTTTCCTGATATGACTCACGGCGTGAATCCTGGCCCTGGAGGGTGCCGTGTTGTTTACCCCAAGCTTATTGTTTCTCTTCCCCGCGTTGGATCCGGCCTTTCCTCGGCTGGATGTTAATCAGGCCATCGTTTTGGGTTTGATTGTGGAATTCGTTGGGTATTCCAGTGCCGCAACCGCATACTGGAGACAACGTCGCATTGCTTTTGAGGTTGCCGGACCGGTGCTTAAAATCACCCTGCCCACAGCAGTTCTGCTGGGCTGGATTGGCTCAGCAATTTCAGACCGATGGCTGCTTCTTTCTTTCGGCCTCATTCTGTTAGGTCTCGCCTTTGTGTTCTTGAAGTTTCATCGAGTGAAACACCCTCCCCACTGTCTCTGCTGACTGGAGAGGAACACGGTCCCTGGAGATCGGGGCCGCGAGACAAAAAGGCTGGTCGATCGAGCGGGTACACCGTATGACTATAGTTTCAAGTTCGGGGCTACGGAGGCATCCGTCTCAGCACTGGGTGGAGCTTTTGTCGGTCTTACCGGGGTGGGTCTGGGTGAGATCATGACCACGCTTCTTGCCGTCAGACACCGCTTCCCTTTACATCTTGGCACTGCAACGAGTGTCTTTGTGGTCGCCCTGACCGTTCTGGCTGCGGCGCTGACCCATTCTTACTTTCTCTTCCAGAATGACCTTGGACTGCCCTGGAATCTGGTTCTGGTGATGGTCCTGGCAGTCCTGGTAGGAGGCCAGATCGCTCCTCGATTGGCCACCAAATTCTCCGAGGTGTTCCTGAAAAGAGCCCTGGTCACGATGTTTGTTTTCGTAGGGTTCATCATGATCTGGAGGTCGTTTTAAACGAGGGTTTCCTTACACAAGGACGCGAGAACATCACCAGATAACGGGGACCCCTGTCTAGCCCGCTCCTCAGCCTCCTTGGACTCATCGGAGGTTCGTGCTTGCCCGCTCACTTGCGGACCCATTAATTTGCTACCTTATAAATAGGAAATCCGATGAGAAGTAAAGAGTGTCCTCTGGACCAGCACGAATTGGAACTTGTTCCCCTCTTGAAGGGTGTTGATTTCGACTCCATTCAGGATATTCTGAACAGCTCCCCGGTCAGGGAACTGAAAGCGGGTGAGGTGCTGATTCGGGCTGGGGAAGTGAACGAGTATCTCTATCTGCTTCTTTCCGGTCTTTTACGTGTCCATCTCGAATTCAAGATGGACCCCGTTGCGCTCCTGGAGCCAGGAGAAATCGTCGGTGATCTCTCTGTCATTGATGGTAAGCCTACTTCAGCTCATGTGGTCGCTGACCAGGATTGTCGTTTGCTTGCCCTCAGCGAGAAAAACCTATGGTCACTGGTGAAGACTTCACACGCCGTAGCCTATAATTTCCTATCCATCCTGGCCCAGCGTTTGCGTAAGGGCAACACCACCAATTTGCACTACAAACGCGACGCCATCATGGATGCTCTGACCACCCTGTATAACCGTCGCTGGCTCGACACCATGCTGCCACGGCAGATGGAGCGCTGTAAGTCGGATGGTCATGACCTCTCCATACTGCTTATTGATATCAATAATTTTAAACCCTATAACGATACCTATGGACACTTGGCTGGGGACCGAGTCCTTTATACCGTGGCCCGCACTCTCATGGCCAACGTGCGCCCCGGCGATATGATTGCACGCTATGGCGGAGACGAGTTCGTGGCATTGTTGCCCGACGCCGACGAGGTTCGGGCGAGTGAGATCGGTGAGCGTTTACACACGGCAGTCAGTGAGGCTACGGGGGGATCAGACTGGCGTGATCTTCCCTCTGTGACCATCTCGGTTGGATTGGCTCAGATGACCCCCGAGCACACTCCTCACGGACTCATCGAGAAAGCAGATGCCGAGCTCTATCGTGCCAAGGCGAATAGGAGCAAAGGTCGATGACCCAGAGCCAAGGAGCGCGAATCCTCATTGTCGACAGCGAGCCTCAGACAAGTAAGATTCTCTCTGGCTGGCTGGAGGCGGAAGGATACCAGTGTGTCCTCGCTGGCGACGTCGATGAGGCCAGTGAACGGCTGGAGCAGGGAGGCTTCTCAGTTCTTTTGGCCGACATTGCGATACCTAAAAAATCAGGGCTTGAGTGGGTCGCAAAGATTAAAGAAGATCATTCTGATGTGGCCGTCATCATGGTTGCGGGAGCAAAGGATCGTAAGAGGGTGATTGAGTTCTTGAAAGTGGGTGCCTATGGTTCTGTTGCCAAACCACTGGATCAGGATGAGGTGACCCTCCATGTTGCGAATGCCACAGAGCGATACCGTTTACTTTTAGCAAGCCAACAAATTCAGACCAATGGACATCCGAGTGTCCAGATTGGTCGGAGAGAAGAGAATACGATCTTGAGACTGGTCTGGGCTGCTGAGTGCCGCGATGAGGCTACGGGTGATCACATCCGGCGTATCGGATTGTACTCGGGTGCGTTGGCGGAAACCCTGGGATGGGACCAGCAGTCCGCGGAAAACATCCGGCTTGCTGCAACCATGCACGACATCGGAAAAATTGGCATCGCCGATGGAATCTTGCTGAGGGCGGAGAGGCTGACGTCGGAGGAATTTTCGGTGCTCAAGCGGCACACGGCGATGGGTGCCAGAATTCTGGAAGGGTCCGACATTCCCATGCTCCAAATGGCGAGAGATATTGCCCTGTGTCACCATGAAAGGTGGGATGGTTCAGGATATTCTCAGGGACTGGCCGGAGAAGAGATCCCAGAAAGTGCACGGATTGTCGCTATCCTGGATGTCTACGATGCACTCTCACACCC
>JAZFTY010000294.1:0-2575 GCA_036446935.1 Acidobacteriota bacterium
CCAATGAGATGCACTCGGGTGTCACGATTGGCTTGCGAATGAAGGAAGAGAACCTTCTCGCCGACCCGTGCTTTGAGAGCACGTGGGCCGGTAAGGGCACCTGCGCTCCCGTTGAATACGATGTGCGTTGGTGTGAGCGTCTTCATCACATCTAGCATCTCTCTAAACCCAGCGGCGGGCGACACGTAGGACTTGTAGTTCCCCTCTTCATCGCGAGGTAGGTAATAGTCTTGTTCCCCAATGTAGTACGCACGATCGTACTCTACAGGATTCCCTTTCGCGTCCTTCAGACCGTCGCGCGGAAGTACCATGATTGCGCCATTCATTCCAGATACCACGTGGAGCGGAACCATTGCACCACCAGGGGCGCAATGGTAGACAAATACCCCTGGCTTCACCGCTTTGAAGCGGATTACAACCTCTTGACCCGGCGCTACGTGTGTGAGTGCACCTCCCCCATGAGCTCCTGTAGCAGCATGGAGATCGATATTGTGCGGAAGGGAGTTGGTGGCGGGGTTCACCAATGTCAGCTCGACATAGTCGTTCTCGTGGACCACGATCATCGGGCCGGGTACGGTCCCGGAAAACGTCATGGCCCAGATCCAAGCGCCAGGGGCAATCTCGATTTCCTTCTCCTCGATGACGAGGCGTACTTCGACGATAATAGGCTCCTCCGACGCAACCTGTGTATGATCCGGCAAGGCAGGGGGTGGGACCAATACTTGGGTAACACGTCTCAGCGACCTGGGACCACTGTCTTTTCCAGTGGTGATGTCACCAAGCGCCGAGATATCTGCAGGTCCGGAATCTGTCAGGTTGACGGTTAGCGTTTGAAGGGTCTGAGGATGTGCCCAGTTAGCTGTGAGTCCAAGAAGTAGGACGATCGTTGGTGTGCACTTTCGATATTTCATTCGATTACCTCGCTCCTTTCTTCGGTTGAGCTTGTCGTGAGCTTGCCAATGAGGTCTCTGCTTGGTTTGTGTTATTTGTTCAGCTCCCCAGCGCCCGGGGAAAAAGTATGTTGTTCTCCAAATGGATGTGTTGATGAAGTGACTCCTCCAGAGCGGCTAGCCCGTGCCAGAGGGCTCGCCAGGTATTACACGCTCCTGGGGGGACTTGGTAATCCTTCGTGAGTTCCCGCAGGCGTCTGAGTGCAGCCCCGGCGGAATCGTGCTCTTGCTTCATCACTGAAACTGGACCACCTGCCATTGCTCCCTGTCCTTGCTCAATCATGGGGAAGAGGATCTGCTCTTCTTTGACCATGTGTTGGCTCAACTCGGCCTTGAGTCCGGCATAGACTTCGACCACTTCGGACAGCGTCTCCGGATCCTTGTCCCCGTGAACCTCAAGAACCTTTCGGGCCATCGATTCCAAGCGTGGGAGTTCTTCCTTCAGGGGCCCGTGATAGGCAACCAGGATGTGCTGGACCAGATCCTCGAGGGGCGCCTGACCCCATCGCTCTTCGGGGATGGTCGTGTTGCTGAGTTCTTTACGAATCTCCTCGAGGACCATCCCAGTATCCACGCCTTGGGCCGCGCAGGCTTCTTGGAGTTTTCTGCCGCCATTGCAGCAGAAGTCAATGCCATGCCGATGAAAGACTCGTGTCGCCAAGGGATGTTCAGCGGCCAATTGGCCAACTATGCTGTCACTTTGGATCATCATTTTCGCTTGCTCCTCTCGGGTGTTTGGACTTCCTTAAAAACTCGTGTTGAAAGTTCACACCATGGACATTAGCAACTTTCATGCCAGCGGCCGGACGCTAGGCACATACTGATAACTCTATATAAATCAATACATTACGCCTTCGGAAAGGGTGGCCTTACGCTCCCGAAGTTGGGTTATTTAACCCACAATAGTGATGGGAGGTGCAGTTCAGGAGGTGGGATGCCATCCAGAGGGGTATTTGCACAACTAATTGGGTGGGATGCCAGTCGAGGGGTATTTGCACAACTAATTGGGTGAAATAACCCATCTCAATGGGGGGGGGAGAGCAAGTGGGTCACACGAACCAGCTTGGATTGCGAGTGGCTTCCGATGTGTGACTTCAACTTGATGAAAGTTACGGCTGACCAGATCCAGTCTGGGAGGACGTTGAGCGAGGCGTTGGATGTAGCAGAGGCGCGGCGTGTCTATTTATCCGAAGAATGGACCCATCCATTCTCCCTACCACAGATCTTCCTATTGGACTGGATCTAAAGGGTTTTCACATCAGGAGGTACTCAACAGGGTGACCTGCCCCCGGACAACTGTAGCAAATGCAATTTTACGGGCCAACGCCAGCTGAGCAGCCCTGACCTTGCCCCCTAAAACGAGTCCAAGTTGAATGTTAGGATTTTCGGATTAGGAAGGAGGTAAGAGATGGCACGGAAGCGGTTTACAGCAGAACAGATCATCATCAAGTTGAAGTCACACATCGGAAGCCACTCGCAATCCAAGCTGGTTCGTGTGACCCACTTGCTCTCCCCCCCCCCCATTGAGATGGGTTATTTCACCCAATTAGTTGTGCAAATACCCCTCGACTGGCATCCCACCCAATTAGTTGTGCAAATACCCCTCTGGATGGCATCCCACCTCC
>JAZFTY010000295.1:0-2129 GCA_036446935.1 Acidobacteriota bacterium
AGCTGGAGGAAGGTCTGCTGGGGGTTGAGCGTACTGGCCACGAATTTGCGGGCTTTTAAGATGCGGCCATCGGCCAGGCGTACTCCGGTGGCCCGCCCATCCTCGATGAGAATCTCTACCGCTGCCTGACCCTCATACACCTCTCCGCCATTTTTGATGACCATCTGGTTGAGGGAATGGGCCAGTCGGTGGGAAGTTCCCCGCGAGATGGTGGAATTGATTCCGCCCGCACAGGCCACGGGTACGACATAACCCTGCCCCAATTCGTCCAGTTCGTTGCCTCGCAGCAAAAACAGATAGCTCACCATGGCCTTCACCTGATCACTCTCGAAAACCTCCTCGACCACATCATTGATGGAACGATCGGCAAACTCGTAATAGAGTTTTCCCAGCTCGCTCTTCTCGAGCAGCTCCCTTTTCTTCTCCGCCTGCATGGGAGGGGAAAAGGTCTCCGGTGCGATAATCGACTGAAGGACGGGAGTGAAGCGTCGATGAAAGTCACGGAAGGTCTTGGCATCTTTTTCGCTAAAACGGGCGATACTGGAGCAGGTCTGCTCGACCTCGGAATTGTGCCAAAGCAAACAGGTCTTATCTCGAAACAACATCCCCACCGCAACTTCGGGACGGACGTATTCCTGCCCGTAACTGGCCAAATCCAACCCTTTGAACCAGGGAAGATCGGGGACGGCGCGATGGTTTTGGGAGTGGATGTTGTGCCAGAAGCCATGGGCTCGGGGATTCTCATGGGCATCCAAACCTCCCCCTACCTCCAGATGTCGCTCCACTACAGCTACCGAAAGACCTGCTTTGAGAAGATATCCCTGCAGAATCATTCCATTGTGACCGGCGCCAATGATGATTCCGTCGTATTCCCTATCTCCATTCGTGCTCATCGTTTTACCCTTTCTTGCCCGGATGATGCATCAACCGAGCTCGTTAAACCGATGCCGGAATCGAGATTCCGAGATCAGCGGCAATCACCTTGGCAGCAATGTAGCCGGGAGCTCCTTCGATCCCGGCCCCGGGGTGCATGTAAGCACCGGCCAGGTAAAGATTCTTGATGGGGGTTCGATAGTTGGCCAACTCCGGAATGGGCCGGGTTGCCCCCAGTTGTGCTCCGGCCGCCTTTCCTCCAAAAACGGTTCCCTGGGGATATTGCCATTTGGTCACAATATCCTGCGGTGACATGGCCACCTGTTTCAAGATGTTTTTTCCGTTCAGGTTGGGAATGTACTCGCCCACCCAATTCCAGATTTGCTCGGCATAAGATGCGGCAACATCACTCCAGGCTCCACTCTTGAGCTGGGAAGGAACGATTTGCCAAATGAGGAAAGTGTGTTTACCCGGCAGGGCCTGGGAAGCATCATGCAGGGTAGGACAGGACACGATTGCTCCCAAACGGTCGGGAACCTCTCCGGCCTGGACTTGTCTGATGTGCTCCTGGATGTCTTCTGCGGACTCAAAACCCATCGTCCACCTTAGGGCCTTGGAGGCATGATCGTCCTTGGCATTCAGCTGAGGAGCCTCGCTCAAAACAGCATGCAGGACGAACAGGGAGAATTCCTCCAACTGAAAGTCCTGTACCTGCTGGGTCAACTCTTGAGGGATGTGCTCCTGACCCACCAGGGTTTGGAAGGTGGTTTGAAGATCTACCGTGCTGACCACCACCTTGGCATAGAGTTTACGGCCGGTGGAAGTCTCCACCCCCAGGGCCTGGCCATCCTCGATGAGAATGCGCTTGATCGGCGTGGAGTCCCAGACCCAGCCGTTGTTGCGTAACTGCTCGGTCCACAGGGATTGGGCCAGCTCATGGCTCCCTCCTTCCACGATTCGGCTGGATGCGGCTGTGCCCACCACCAACTGGAGGAATCGCCCCGCTCCTGCGTAGTCATGCAGTATTCCCCTGGGGACCATAAAGTGGGAAAGCAGGAGGGCCTGAGTCATAGGATGTTTGAAATCGGCCTGAACAGCCTCCAGGGGAGTCAACTCCGAGCGCGAATCAAAATCGTCATAGCCCATTCCATTTTGAGCTGGATTGAGAAGGTAGGGCTGGTAATGGGGATTCAGTGCAGATTGAAAGGCCTCCGAGTGTCGTCGCCAGGTTTGGGCATCCTCTTTGGACCAGCGGG
>JAZFTY010000296.1:0-5923 GCA_036446935.1 Acidobacteriota bacterium
AATCCCAACACCGACCGACTGGTGACGGGCTGGGATGTGGCCGGCTTTCGGGGCCCTCTGACTTGGGAGGAAGAGGAACGCCGCCGCGCCTACTACAAGAAAATCGATTGGGTAGAATAGCCGGCCGGAGCTTCTGAAGACCTTGGCTTTGTGGGAGCGCACAGGTCAGACTGTCTCAAAACGCCACTTGATTTTTATTAAGGCTTCTAGGGCGCACGGCCGTGCGCCCCTACACAAGAAACCTGGGTCAGTCGAGTTCAGCCGACTTTTGAGACAGTCTGAGATGTGCGCCCAGAAGCAGCTTCCTTTCTAATGGGGCCGAAATCGCTATTCCCTGGCCCCGGCTTCCTGAAGCAACTGCACCATGGAAGTGTGTCCCCGAGATGTGGCCATCTTCAAGGCGGTCATACCACCCCGATCGGCGTTTACATCGGCACCCGCCTCCAGCAAGAGTTGGGCTGTCACCCGGTGACCTCCCCGGGCTGCGTAGGTCAGGGGGGTCAGGCCCTTGTCCGCATCCCGATTGCTCCGGTCAACGTCGGCACCTGCTTCCAGCAAGGCTTGTACTCCTTCGCTTTCCCCCTGTGCGGCTGAGTAGGCTAAGGCAGTCCAACCTCCCCGATTCGCCGCATTGGCATCGGCTCCTGAATCAAGTAAGGTCCGAACTCTTGCCGACTGCCCTGCTCTGGCCGCTGTGACCAACTGGAAGCTCGGTTCCTGGGTACAAGAGGTGAGCCAAAGAGGGAATACTATGAGTGTCACGACCAGGACTTGGATGGATCTCTTATCGATCTTCATGGGCATATTCTCTCCTTTAGCCGGGATTATGCATAGGTTTTCGTGACGAAGTGCCGCAGGCGCCGCGATGACAAGGCGTACGAGGGCACCCGCTTTGCGGGTCGGGCCCCGCAGGCGTACTCGTGCAGTACGCCGAGGAGCCCAAGGAAGGGGGTACCCGCTTGCGGGTCGCGCAGTCAGCGTGGATGATTGCGGCACTGCAGTAGACAATTTTTGCATAATCCCGGCTCAAAGTTCCCTATACAGTACATGGAATCCATCGCATTTCCCAAGAAATCCAAATATTGCTGAGCCTGTTTTGTGTTGTTTTTCACATTTAGAGATAGAGAGAAAAAAATCGAACACAGACAGCTTCAGCAGTGATGAAAGGAGCCAGCAAATGAATGAGAAAAGAAACCGGTTCTCGATGCGCGGTTGGCAATTTCCGTTATTGGGCGCTTTTGTTCTGTCCCTGATCTTCGGAGACGTCACCCTCGCACGATCTCAGCAAATGCCTTCGGACATGAGCCCAGCCATTCGAAAAGCAATCGTGACTCTTCCCAATTATGGGGTCTTTGACGATCTCAGCTTTGAGATTCAGGAGTCTACCGTGATCCTTCGAGGATTTGCCTCACGGCCAAGCCTGAAAGAATCGGTATCGCAGGCTGTGAAGAAGATCCAGGGTGTGGAGAAGGTGATCAACCAGATCGAGGTGCTGCCCCTGTCCCCCCGCGATGACGATGTACGTGCCGATTTGTATGCCAATATCTACGGCGACACCGCTCTGGGCCGGTTCGGTTCCAGACGTGCAACACCCCAGTTTTCATCCATTGCTCGCCAAGGTTTTGGAATCACCAATGATCCCCCCATCGGATACCATGCCATTCATATCATCGTCAAAAGTGGACACGTCACACTAGCGGGAATGGTCGATACACCCGGAGACAGCATCATCGCAGAAACTCGGGTGCGAGGCACGTTCGGAGTCTTCAGTGTGACCAACGACCTGAGGGTAACCAGCGATGTGAAGGAATGAGATGTAAGCCCGGGAGCGGTATCTCCTCCCCTCCTCCCGCTCCCCAATTGGGGTCCCCGAACCGGACAGCAGACGGAAGGGGACTCCACCCTCCGCTCTAGGAGGGCATCGTCAAGAAATCACCGGAATCCGTGCCCGTTAAACGGAGAACCCTTCCCTGCTCAGCGGAAGCTCTCGTACGCGGTGACCGGAAGCGGCAAAGATGGCGTTGCAAATGGCCGGTGCCGCCGGCGGTAGTGCAGGTTCACCCAGGCCTGTTGGCGGGAAATCGCTTTGGATGAAGTGAACCTCAACTTCCGGAGCATGGGCCAGCTGCAGGAGTGGATACTGGTCGAAATTGGATTCCTGCACGCGCCCGTTCTCGATTGAAAGTTCCAAACCCAACATGGTGCTGAAGCCATCGATCACCGCCCCCTGGCATTGATTCTCGGCACCGCTGAGATTGACAATCGGACCCACATCGGCAGCTACCGTGACTTTATGCACGGTCAGCTTTTTGCTCGCCCCGACACTCACCTCGGCAATTTCGGCGAAATGGCCGGCGTGACTGAAGTAGAAGGCTAATCCCAGCCCCCGTCCCTCAGGGAGTGATTTTCCCCAACCGGCCTTCTCGGCGGCCAAGCGAATCACATCAGCGGCCCGACCCGTGTTCAGGGCGCGACTGCTTCCAGGATCCAGCCAGCGGGGTTTTCCCATCACCTCAAGCAGGAATTCAAGGTGATCACGTCCAGCGGCCACCGCCAGTTCGTGGAAAAAGCACTGACCGGCAAAGGCGACTGCGTTGGAACGCGGAGCCCGCCAGGGACCGCAGGGAGTCACCAGTGGCAACAGGGTTTGAGTCAGTCGGAAGTTCGCGATCAACGGCAGCGGGAACTCACTGGTCGACATGTTGCCTCCAGTGACCGGCTTTTGTCCGTCACTGGAGAAGGTCACGAAATGATCCTCCCAGGCGGAAAGTTTTCCGGAGTCATCCACGGCACCCTTGAAGGAATGAAAGCCTCCGACGCGGTAAAAGTCGTGGGCCATGTCGTCCTCTCGAGTCCACTGCAGTTTTACCGGAGCGCCTATCTGCTTGGATATGGTCGCTGCTTCACACATGGAGTCGTTCATTAAACGGCGGCCAAAACCACCTCCCACCCGGGTCTGGTGAATGGTGATGCGATCTTCGGGAATATCGAGCATCTTGGCCACACTGGTCAGACCTCGTTGGGGCGTTTGGGTGGGAGCCCAGATGTCCATGACCCCATCACGGTACCAGGCCGTGCAGTTTTGGGGCTCCAGCGGCGCGTGGGAGACAAAGGGATAGGTATAGAAAGCTTCCACGGTTTTGGCGGCGCTGCTGAACGCTTTAGCCGTGTCGCCCGTCTCGCCCAGGATCTCACTCCCGCTCTGGTTGGCCAGTTCCCGTGCTCTTTTTACAGCGTCGCTCCAGCTATCCTTGGCGGCCTCGCTTTCGTCCCAGGTGACGCGAAGCTGCTGTTTGGCGCTAATAGCGGCCCAAGTGGAATTCGCCACAATGGCAACACCGGGCCTGAGCTCGGCAAGCTGCCCGTTGCCTTCGAGAACAAAGGCTTGTTTCACGCCGGGAAGCGAACGGATTTCATCCAGATTCGCCTGGCCAACGCGGCCACCGGGGGCCGGGCATTTGGTATAGGTGGCATAGAGCATGTCGGGTACGACCTGATCGATACCAAAAAGCGGTTGTCCGGTGACCAGCTTGTAATTATCGACACCGGTCACCCTCGTGCCCAGCAGTCGGTAGTCTGCGCGCTCCTTCAGGGTGAGAGATTTGGGATCTGGAACGGGAAGTGCCGCCGCCCTGTTGGCCAGTTCGCCATACCCCAGCCGCCGTCCGCTCCGGCTATGAATGACCGCGCTTTTTTCCGTCCGGCACTCGCCAGCGGGAACCCCCCATTCCTGAGCAGCGGCTGCAACAAGCATGGCGCGGGCTACGGCCCCGGCCTGGCGCAACTGATCCCAGCTGGAAGGAATGGATCGGGAACCACCCGCAGCCTGGCGGCCATACACCGCCTGATCAATCGGTGCCTGTTCCACGCGCACGTCTTCCCAGTCGGCGTCGAGCTCCTCGGCAATGATCATGGGAAAGGCCGTCTTGATGCCCTGACCAATCTCAGGGTTCTTCGAGTAGATCAGGATCGAGCCATCCGGAGAGATGTGGATGAAGCCATTGGGGGCGAATTCCCCGCTTGCCTGAGCAGCCAAGGCCTGGGTTCCCCCCTCCAGGTAAAAGGCAAGTGCCAGTCCCCCACCGGCCAGCCCGGTAAGCTTTAGAAACGAGCGTCGGCCGAGGGTCTGAGTCCTGGTTTCAGGACTGGCCTCAAATGCGGCTTCCGCATCGCGGATCACGTCATGAAGATATTGGTCGTTCATGCCCCACCCTCTTTCCTTGCGGATGTGTTACTCATTTTTTGGACAGCACTGTTTATGGCTAGCCGAATGCGGTTGTAGGTTCCGCACCGGCACAGTCCTGTCATGGCTGCATCGATCTCGGCGTCGCTGGGCACTGAATTGCTCTCCAACAGGGCGGCTGCAGACATAATCTGACCCGCCTGGCAGTAGCCACATTGAGGAACATCGTGCTCAATCCATGCCTCCTGAAGCGGGTGCAGGGTCCCGTCATCACCGGCCAAGCCTTCGATGGTGGTGATTTTCCGGCCAACTGCAGAGGTCGCTAGAATCGAGCAGGAGCGAACAGGACTGCCATCAAGATGCACGGTACAGGCCCCGCAGAAACCTCCACCGCAGCCAAATTTGGTGCCGCTGAGACCGAGACTGTCACGCAGAACCCACAGCAACGGGGTCAGCGGGTCGACCTCCTCAACCGAGTGCTCCTGACCATTGACGGATAGACGAAGGGTTGGCATATCTGTGACCTCCTGATTGTTTGGATACAGCTTGGCACACTCTCGTGCGAGAAGCAATGAGGACAAATCACCCGTCATACGAACGAATCAACGGGTGGGTGGGAACACCGGGCACACAGGTCCCGGCAGGTCAAAAGTTGGTCACGGTGACCAGCAGATTGGCTGAAGAACTTTCCCCGATGCTGTTGAATGCGTTCAGTGTGAAGGTAGTATTCGCGAACACCTGGACACAGAAACTGCTGGTCTGACTGGCAACGTTCTGCGGTTGACCGGTGACACCATTGGTCAAAGTAACGCGAGAGGCGTTTTGAATGTCCCAGGCAAGACAGGATTGTTGACCTGCCGGAACGCCTGTTGGGGTGGCCGTAAAAGTATTGATCACCGGAATCAAGGGATTGACCGTCACCGTCATGCTGGCAATGACACTCTCACCGACGACGTTGGAGGCAACCAGGGTATAAGTTGTGGTACTGGTGGGCGCAATGGTCACTGCCCCCTGGTCTGGATTGAGCGAACTGCTGGAGTTAACGTTTGTAATTTGAATTCTTACCGCATCATTCGTTTCCCATCGCAATGTGGTGGACTCTCCCACACGGATCTGGGGTTGATCCACCGTGAAGGAAATAATGGTGGGTTGTTGAACATCCACGGTGACAATGGTGACGATATCCGGTGCACTCACCACTCCCAGACTGTCTTCGACGATGAGTTGGAAAACATAGGTTTGATCATTTTCTGTGATGAAGGTAGGAGTGGCGGTGTCCGCGTTGTTCAAGACGACCGGGTCGCCTCCAAGCTGGGTCCATCGATAAATGACGATGGAGTCTCCCTCAGGGTCCGAGGAGCCTGTTCCGTCAAGAACCACGAGTCCCCCAGGTGCCACACCTGTTTGATCCAGACCAGCGCTCGCGATGGGGGCCCGATTGCCACTGCGAACGATCCGCGTTACCGACTCATAGCGAACCCGAGGAACGAATACAGGTACCGGCCTCTCGTCGGCCCTATAGGGGAGCAGGCCAGTCATCCAGTTATCGAACCGAAAACCCACACCGAATCGCCAGGAATTGTTGGGCCCGACGAAGCTCTCGTTATACCCAAACTCCGCGACCACTTGCAGCCTCCTCCACAACGGTGGGGCGGCGTAACGAATCACGCCCCCTGGAACGTTGTTACGGACGGCGGAATTCAAATAACCCACAGCCCCCTCCAGGGAAGAATCTTCAGT
>JAZFTY010000297.1:0-6462 GCA_036446935.1 Acidobacteriota bacterium
GACAGATGATCCACACCGACGATCGACCTTTTCTTGAGCTTTCAGCACCCAGAACCCTCCATGAATCCTACTTCCGTGGGATTCTCCAGGAATTCCTTCCACTGATGCCTCCCTCGCTGGTGGAGGGTTACTTTGTCGACCAGGAAGCCTTAGGGAGACATTATCTGGACACCGCGCTCGTCTCCCGGCTTCATAAGGATTCCGCCAGGGAGAGTTTCTATTTCAAGAAGGCAGTCGTGACGGCCCCTGAAGACCCGGCAGTTCAGTTGGAAATAGCGGCCAGGGACTTCGGAGAAAATCGCGTGGATGCGGCTATTCGAAGAGCTGAAGCTGTCCTGAGAGCCCATCCGCAACATCGAGAAGCCGCCTTCTATCTGGCCAGACTCCACTTCGTACAGGAAAGCTGGGAAAAGATGCCGGAGCTGCTGGGGCAACTCCTGGACGGATCAGATACAGCAGCCGTGTGGAGTCGATTGCGTTTAGCCGAGTCACAAAGTCAACCCCAAGAGCAACTGCAGTGGTTGGAGAATGCCTATCAGATTGATCCTGAATCCTTGGAGGTTCTTTTTGCCTTGGCCAACTACTATCGAATGCAGGAAGATCGGCTCCTGGAGGCGAAGTACTTGGCACGCCTCCTGAAAGTTGAGCCAACCCAATACACGGCTAATTTACGCCTCGGTGAATTGGCCCTGGAGCGGGAAGAGTTCCAGGAGGCCAGGAATCAGCTTCTGACGGCTATCGCCATTCAACCAGACGATCCACAGCCCCACGTGTTGCTGGCCCAAACCTATCTGGCTTTGGGGAGGCCCGAATGGGCGAATCTGGAGTATCGAAGATCTCTCTCTCTTCGTTAGCTAGCCCGGATTATGCATCATCCGATAGAAACCGCATGCAAACCTCATTGGCCATCAGTCTCCCCTGCCGGGTGAGCTGGACGCGGTCTCCCGCTTGAGTAATGAAGTCGTGGGTACTCAGAAGCTCCAGGGTCTGAGAGAAGAGGGAGGCGACGTCAAAGTGATAGTGGGTTGAGAGGGACGAAAGCGAGATCCCTTCACTGGTGCGCAGGCGAAGCATGATCTCTTCTCCTAAAGCCTCACGATCCTTAAGGGCTTCCTCGGTGGCCCGGCTGACCCGGCCGGAGGCAGCCGTTTGCGCGTACTCTCGCAGGCTGCCCGTGTTTGTCCAGCGAAGGCCGTCTATGAAGGAGGCGGCGCTGACTCCAAAACCGAGGTAAGGTTCATTGCGCCAGTAGATGAGATTGTGAGCGCACTGCCTTCCGGGCCGAGAGTAATTCGAGATTTCATACTGGCTGTAGCCGGCCGCCCGGGTTCGGTCCATGGCCAGTTCGTACATGTCGGCGGAAAGGTCCTCTTCTACTTCGCGCAGTTCGCCTCTGGCCTGACGGTTGCCGAACTCAGTCCCGGCTTCGATGGTGAGATTGTAGAGTGAGAGATGCTCGGGCGAGAGAGTTAGAGCCTCGGACACATCGGCTTCCCATTCCTGCAAGGTCTGTTGTGGCAAGCCAAACATTAAATCCAGATTCACGTTGTCACACCCCGCCTCCCGCAGCAATCGGTAGGCCGATTTTGCCTCGGCTGAGTCATGGACTCGCCCCAAGGCTTGCAAGTGATGATCGTGAAAGGACTGCACACCCAGGCTAATTCGGTTGAATCCTATTTGGCCCAGTTCCGCAAAAAAGGTACGAGTTGTCGTACCCGGGTTGCATTCGATGCTCCATTCAGCCCTCTCCTTCACTCGGAAGGTCTGCCGAAGGTCCTGGACCAGTGTGCCTAGTTCAGCGATCGAGAGTTCGGAAGGCGTACCCCCTCCGAAAAACACGGTCTTGGCCTCGAAACCTCTCCAGGGAGAGTGGAGGATCTCCTGCCTGAGCGCTTCAAGATAATCCTGCCGGGCCGTCTGGCTCAGTGGGCCCGAGTTGAAATCACAGTAGTAGCACTTGCGCACGCAGAAGGGGATGTGAAGGTAGATTCCGAGTTGGTGCTGTTGTGCTGTCGTACGATTCATCTTCTCACTCCTAGTTCCTACCTCCTGTTCCCTGTTTCCTGTCTGTTGTCTGTTGTCTGTTGTCTGTCTGATTATTCATCTCCGATTCGAAGTATACTTAGAAAAGCCTCCTGTGGAATTTCCACCTGGCCGACCGATTTCATGCGGCGCTTTCCTTTCTTTTGTTTCTCCAGAAGTTTGCGTTTACGAGTGACGTCTCCTCCGTAGCATCTGGCCAACACATTCTTCCGCTGTGCTTGCACCTTCTCAGATGCGATGACCCGGGAACCCAAAGAGGCCTGAATTCGAATTTCGAACAGCTGTCGAGGCAACACCTCCTTCAACCGCTTCACCAAAGCCTTGCCTCGCGGATAGGCCTTGTCCCGATGGCTGATGAAACTCAGCGCATCCACAGATTCACCGTTGACGGCGATGTCCAGTTTGACGAGTTTGCCATCCCGGTAGGTGAGGAAGTCGTAGTCAAAAGAAGCGTAGCCGCGAGTCCGACTCTTTAGCCCATCGAAAAAGTCAAAAAGGATCTCGCTCAGTGGCAGCTCGTAGGTCAACACCACGCGGGTGGTGGTGGTGTGATGCATGGTGCGAAAAACGCAGCGCCGCTCCGTACACAGCTCCATGCAGGCACCGACGTAGTCGGTGGGGGTCACGATGGTAGCCAAGACGTACGGTTCCTCTACTTTTGAGATTTTACCCGTGGAAGGCCATTTGGTGGGATTGTCCACCGAGAGAACGGACCCATCGGTGAGGGTGATCTGGTAGACCACCGAGGGGGAAGTGGCAATGAGCTCCAGATCGAATTCCCGCTCCAGCCGTTCCTGAACGATCTCACTGTGCAGCAGGCCCAGAAATCCGCATCGAAAACCGAATCCTAAAGCGGCCGAGGTTTCGGGCTCGAAAGAAAGAGCTCCGTCGTTCAGTTGCAGCCGCAAGAGGGCTTCTTTGAGATCCGGGAACTGGTCACTGTCCACTGGATAGAGGCCGTAAAAGACCATGGGCTTGACCTGCTTGTATCCCGGGAGAGCCTCAGCAGCGAGTCGGTTGGCGTCTGTCATGGTATCGCCTACCCGGCACTTGTCGATTTCCTTGATACCAGCGTGAACGAATCCGACTTGACCGGCCTGCAAGGTCTTGGTTGAGCGCATGTCGGGTGCGAATACTCCCACCCCGCTGACCTCGGCTTCGTGGCCCGACGCCATCATGCGGATCTGCATTCCCGGCTCCAGGACCCCGTCCATGACTCTCACGTAAGCGATAATCCCGACATACTGGTCAAAATGGCTGTCGAAGATCAATGCTCGTAGAGGCGCTTTGGGCTTGCCGCCGGGGGCAGGAATTCGGTCCACGACGGCTTGGAGGATTTCCTCAATTCCCAGTCCCTGTTTAGCGCTGGCCAAAAGAGTCTCTGAGCCTTGGATCATCAGCGTTTCTTCGATCTCCCCTTTGACTCGATCGGGATCAGCCGCCGGAAGATCGGTTTTGTTAATGATGGGAATGATGACGAGCTTGTGGCTCAGGGCCAAATTGACATTGGCCAAGGTCTGGGCCTCCACACCCTGCACGGCGTCGACCACCAGCAGGGCTCCCTCACAGGCGGTCAGGCTACGGGAAACTTCGTAAGCGAAGTCGACGTGACCTGGCGTATCGATCAAATTGAGTTCATACAGTTCGCCGTTTTCGGCCCGATAGTAGATACGAACAGCCGACATTTTTATGGTGATCCCGCGCTCCCGTTCCAGATCCATGCGATCCAGGATCTGCTCCCGCATTTGGCGGGCTTCCACTGTGCCAGTCGTTTCCAGGATGCGGTCGGCTAGGGTGGACTTCCCATGGTCAATATGAGCGATGATGCAGAAGTTCCGGATGTGGGCCTGATCCACTGGGGACTGCTCGGGTTGATCGGTGGAGTTTGACATGGGGAAAGCGGGTCCTATTCTAACCCGGATTATGCATCGTCCGGGCTAGCGCACTCGATGACCCGTTCGACTCCAACGGGTGCGAGTAAAAAAGAAGATGATCCGTTCAGCGTACAGCTGAAGGATCTCCGGAAACGAGGATCTCAGGTAAGCATCCGCGTCGTCCTGGTAGGACCAGAATACGATCAGGGGGCTGCCGACGATATGATCGAGAGGGAGAAACCCGAAGTAGCGGCTGTCGGCGCTGTCATCTCGATTGTCGCCCATGGCAAAGTAGAAATCTTCGGGAACGGTAATAGGACCATAGTTGTCGCGCTGGTCCCCGCTTCCCGGGTGAAAGCGGCCTCTGTTGGGGTAAACGTAGGAATCGGAGTGAACCTTGTAGGGTTCATCCAGAGGCTTCCCTTCGATGTAGACGGTCTTGTTGCGGATCTCCAGGGTCTCTCCGGGCAGACCGATGATTCGCTTGACGTAGAGAACCTCGGGTTCCTTTGGGAACTTGAAAACGACGACATCTCCTCGTTCCAGGGTGTGGTGAGGGGTGAAGGGAAGTCCGGTCTTGAAACCGTTCCGAATGGTGAACTTGTCGATGAGTAGACGATCACCAACCAGAATGGTGGGTTCCATGGAG
Organism: Acidobacteriota bacterium; assembly: GCA_036446935.1. Lineage (GTDB taxonomy): Bacteria > Acidobacteriota > UBA6911 > RPQK01 > JADFOI01 > JADFOI01. The sequence continues at coordinate 4,567 of JAZFTY010000297.1, forward strand.
GGGGTGGGCACGGTCATGGGATGCACCATGTAAGTCGTGACAAAGAGAGCGAAGATGGTACACACGACCGTGGTCACGAAATACTCGCGCAAGATACTGTATTGGGGCGGACCTTCGTTGCCGGATTGCTGTTCCGGTTGTTCTGAATTCTCCATTCCTTCCTCAGTTTAGCATTGAAGGGGGTCAGAGTTGGAGGGGATCAAGAAACTTTCCGCAGACCGCAGCCGGAAGACTGGCTGAAATTTAAAATCCCAACTCCCAAATTCCAAACCTGATCTGAAACCTGGAACCTGAAACCTGGAACCTGGAACGCGTGCGAAGCCCGCTCACTGTACCAATCTTCCCATGCGGCTCCAACGGGTGCGGGTCAGAAAGAAGATGAGTCGCTGAGCGTAGAGTTCGATTAATTCGCTGGGAGAGCTTCTCAGGTGGGCGTTGGGAGGATCCTGGAAAGACCAAAAGATGATCAAGGGGCGACCCACAATGTGGTCCTTGGGCAAAAACCCCCAAAAACGGCTGTCCAGGCTATCGTCGCGATTGTCCCCCATCACGAAATAGCTGTCGGGAGGAATGGTAATGGTCTGATAGTTATCCCGCTTCATGTTCCCAAAAAATGAGTTTGAATTTCCTGCAGGATAGACGTTGGGGTCCGAATGCTGCTTGTAGGGCTCATCCAACGGCTGTGCGTTGATGTAAACGGTCTTGTTGCGAATCTCCAGTGTATCCCCGGGAATCCCGACCACGCGCTTGACCAGCAGGATTTCCGGCTCACGGGGTGCCTTGCAAACGATAACGTCTTGTCGCTGTACCGTGTAACTGGGCACCAGCGGGAATCCGGGGACATGTCCGTTGCGAATGGTGAATTTGTCAACCAGAATGCGATCTCCGACCAGGATGGTGGGTTCCATGGAAGGTGTGGGAACGCTCATGGGGTGCACGATGAAGGTGGTCACAAACAAGGCAATGACGGTGCAAACCACAATGGTAAGGAAATACTCCCGAACGGGACTCAACGCCTGCTCCGGCGGCTCTTCTGTGTTCTCTCCCCTTCTACCCTTCTTCCCCTTCTTTCCTTTCTTTTCCTGCGCTCCTTTTCCTTGTTTAGGCACTACGGTGTCCTCTGTAATGAATGCCTACGGGTGTAGGGGGTGACCCGGGAAGCATCGGAAGACTGCTGTTGGATCGCGTGAACGGTCTGATCGCTCACAGGGTCCCGAAAATTCGAAGCGATTTCCTCCAAGGGGATCAGTACGAAGTTTCTTTGTCGCCAGGCGGGGTGGGGGATTTTCAAAAAGGGCTTATCCACGATCTGCCGGCCATAGAAGAGAATGTCGATGTCGATGTTGCGAACTCCCCTGATTGCTGTTCGAAGACGTCCCATTTCGGACTCAATATCCTGGCAGGCTGCTAACAAGGATTCCGGTTCCAGTGGGGTTTCCACCTGGCAGACAAGATTCAAGAAATCAGGCTGGTTCGGAACATCAACAGGCTCGGTCTCATACATGGAAGATTCTTTCACCAGAAGAATTCCCTTTTGGTGGAGTCTTTCAAGAGCCTTCCGTAAGTGGGCTTCGCGATCCCCCAGGTTGGACCCTAGCGACAGGTATATCATCTCTTTTTCCCAGTCCGCATTATGCATAATCCGGGCTAAAACAAAGCGTCGGATCGGTTGATGGTCCCGAACCTTCCGATCCCTTTGAGAACGAAGGAAAAGCGAAACTGCCGTTCCGATCGTACCCCAACATTGAATCCCTGAAATTCCACAGAGACGCCACAACAGTCCCACAAGTAATTGAGTCGGGATCGATGGGACAGGAGGCGCTTGGACTGGATATCATAGCTCAGGGCGGTGGAAACCGAAATCCCCCGCTCGAGATTCCCAAGGGCCACCTGGCC
>JAZFTY010000298.1:0-12114 GCA_036446935.1 Acidobacteriota bacterium
GACATGAGTTTCGATCAGGACAAAAAGACGGTCGATGTGGTCATCCGGGTGAATGAAGGAAAACAATACATTGTTCACCGAATCGATTTCGCGGGAAATACCAAAACCCGGGATAAGGTCATGAGAAGGGAGTTCTTCCTGGAGGAACAGCAACTTTTCAATGGTGGCCTTCTCGACTTTTCCATTCTGCGACTCAACCAACTCGGTTACTTCGAGCCCATCGAGGAGAAGGACTACGATGTCATCAAGAGATCCACCGAAGGGGAAGTCGAGATCCTGGTGACGGTCAAGGAGAAGAGCCAGCAATCGATCGGTCTCAGTGGCGGGGTGAGCGGCATCAGTGGCAGTTTCATCGGCATCAACTACAGTTCCAATAATTTCCGTGGCCTGGGACAGCGAATCGATGTCGCGCTAACGACGGGCACCCGTACCTCGAATTACATGTTTTCCTTCACCGAACCCTATTTTCTGGATAGCAAGATATCCATGGGAGCCTCGATCTTCAGTCAGCGTCTTCGGTTCGATACCTTCGCTGCCTCCGGCGGATTTATCCCCGACAGTGCGAACTTTACGCTTTATACCCGGAAGACGACCGGAACCACTGTGACCAGCAGCTATCCTATGTGGCGATGGACGCGAACGGGCCTGTCGTATACCTTTCAGAGAATCAAGATTGACGATATCGATGACTCTTTCACTGACTTTGCCCTGAATCAGCTAATAGGATTTACTCCTGGAGGAAGCCCCCAAGATGCCGCAAATGGGATCCTCCGCAGTGAAATCAAGCCCAGCCTTCAGTACAACACGAAGAACCAGGTCTTCAATGCCACCCAGGGAACCAGGATTAACTTCGAAATGCCGATCGCCGGAGGACCCCTGGGCGGGGATTTCAATCTGATTCGACCTTTCGTGGAATACCAGAAGTTTTTTCCCGACCGGATGATGAGCAAGGGTCGGGGCACTTGGGCCTTTCGGGTCCAGGTCAATCACATCATTCCCTATGGATCACTCCCCAATGGGGAACCCATGACCGCACCCTTTTTCGAAAGGATCTTTGCGGGAGGTGAATTTACACTTCGCGGCTTCGACATCCGCTCCGTTGCCCCTTGGGCCATCACCCAGACGGCCAGTCTGGATAGTCTGGGCAATCCCACCATCGACCCAAGCACGGGACTGCCTTTGATTAGCGAAAGTGCCATTCCGGTGGGAGGGGACACCAGCCTGATTTCAACCGTGGAGTACCGAATGCCCATCTTCGGTCCCTTGCAGGTGACGGGATTCGTTGACTTTGGAACAGCTACCGCCATCCGCAAGAATAATTTGCGTGTCTTTGGCCCCAACACTAATGTGGTCTTGCAGGAGCAAACCAACAACGTCTGGCGAGCATCGACCGGTGCCGAGATTCAGTTCCTCTTACCGGTGATCAATCAGCCTTTTCGGTTGATTTTCGCTTATAATCCACTCATCCTAGATACCGCAATCGTCGTTAACGGCAATCGATTCTTTTTGAGAGAGCCGCGATCGGGTGTTAAATTTACAGTCGGCTACACATTTTAGTTAGGAGAAGAAGTCATGAGAAAGTTCATAATGATCGCCTTTATTGGATCAATGACAACTGGAGCGTTTGTGGCGGCCAGTTTGGGCCAGGAGACCAAGATAGGTTTCGTCAACACACTGGAAGTGCTTTACGCTACCGAGGAGGGCAAGAGGGACCTGGAACTGCTGAATCAGTTCGCCGCACAGAAGCAACAGGATATCGCTACCCAGAGTTCGGAGCTGCAGAAACTACAGGAGCAGTACCTCACCCAACAGGCCGCTCTCAATACAACGGCTCGCGCTCAAAGTGAGCGAACCATTGCGGATAAGGAACGGGAGTTGCAGAGGCTACAGGAAGATATCGAGTTGGAATACAACCAGCGCCGCGACGAGCTTTTGGCCCGGGCCAGTGAGAAAATTCAGGTGATCATCAATGAGTACGCTAAATTGAATGGTTTTGGGGCGATTTTCCTGCGCAACGAAGGGCAGACTTACGTGGATCTCTTGCTGGATATCACTCAGGATGTCACCCGGATTTACAATGAGCGCTATCCTGCCGTTACCCAAGCCGCTTCCCAGTAAGATTTAGGAGAAAAGATCGTCTTATGAAAAGAGCAATGTCGTGGATATTGACCTGGATTGTTGTCTGGGCTGTGGGAACCGGTGCCGGTTGGGCTCAATCAAGTTCATCTTCGGGAAACCTGAAAATTGGGTTTATCGATAGCCTGGCCGTTCTCTACGGTACCCAGGAGGGGCAGCAGGAAATAGCCAGGGTTGAACAGTTTATTGAGGATAGGCAGAAGGAGTACGATTCACGGGTTGAGGAGTTGGGGAAACAACAACAGCAGTTCCAGGCCCAGCAGCGCACCCTGAATCCTCAGACCCAGGCGGAAATGCAGCGTAAGTTGGAGAACGATGAACGGGAGCTGAGAAGATTCCAGGAGGATATTCAACTGGAGATGAACACCAGGCGAGACGACCTGTTGGGGAAAGTAGGCGAAAAAATCCAAGGCATCATCAACGAGTACGCCCAGAAGCAGAACTTTGGAGCCATTTTCCTGCGCAGTGAGGCCCAAGTCTACGTGGCCCTCTCGCTCGACTTTACTCAAGAAATTATCCGCCTTTACAACGAGCGCAATCCGGTGAGCGAAGGGAACTCCGCAAGCACCGATGCTCCTTAGGCCTGAGATGGCTCTAGGAGCCTGTCCGGGTCATCGATGAGGTCGCGCGCCTTACAGGCTCCTAACCTATTGACCCTCAGGGCTCTCTTGGTATAAAACTTCCCGCGTGTATACCCTTCAAAAACTGGCCGAGCACGTGGGGGGCCGTGTGGCCGGTGATTCCCAACTGGAAATTCGTGGGATTCAGCCTTTTGAGACCGCGGGGCCGGGAGATCTTACTCTGGCCGGTCAAAAAAAATACCAGGAACACTTGGATCAAACCCGCGCCTCAGCCGTGATTGTCTCACCCGACGTCGAGTCTGACGAAAAGCCTCTGCTTCAAGTCGAAAGACCGAAGGTCGCCTTTGCTCGCCTCCTGGCGCTGTTTCACCCCAGGCCTGCGGAAGTGCAAGGGATCTCTCCTCTGGCCCATATCAGCGAGAGTTCTCGCCTTTCCGAGGATGTCACCATTTTTCCTTTTGTCTTTGTGGGGGATGAGGTGGTCATCGAAAAAGGGGTCACCCTCTTTTCCGGGGTTCATGTGGGGAATCACTGTGTGATCGGCCGGGGATGTGTCCTGCATCCCAACGTCACCCTTTATGAAAACGTTTCCCTGGGTGAGCGGGTGATCCTGCACAGTAGTACCGTCATTGGGGCCGATGGCTTTGGCTATGTCTTTGACGGGCAGACCCAGGTGAAGATTCCCCAGACGGGAACGGTCACGATTGGCGACGATGTTGAAATTGGGGCCAATAGTTGCGTGGACCGGGCTGGCTTTGGGGCCACCGTTCTAGAACGGGGCGTGAAGCTGGACAATCATGTCCACATCGGTCATAACTGCAGGATCGGAGAGAATACGGTGATTGCCGGCCAGGTGGGGCTTTCCGGAAGCGTTGAGGTGGGGAAGAATTGCACCTTTGCAGGCCATTCGGGCGTTGTCGATCATGTCAAAATTGGCGACCAGGTGACGGTGATGATGAAGTCTGCGGTGAGCAAGGACATTCCTTCCAAGTCGGTCGTTTCCGGCCAACCCGCCATGGAGCACCGCCAGTGGATGAAAATTGAAGCAGCCAGGCGGCACCTTCCCGAGATCTACCGGGAGTGGAAATCCTGGCTGAAGGACAATCGCAAGTAGAGACACCATGAGTGATCCTGTAACCCTGATCGAAATTCAAGAGATTATGCAGTATTTGCCCCACCGCTATCCCTTTTTGCTGGTGGACCGTATCGTTGAGTACGAGGAAAAGCACCGCATTGTAGGCATTAAAAACGTGACCATCAATGAACCCTTCTTTCAAGGTCACTTTCCCGGTGTGCCCATTATGCCGGGAGTTTTGATCATTGAGTCGATGGCCCAAGTGGGCGGCGTTCTGGTCTTCAAGACTCTTCCTGATCGGGAAAAGAAGTTGGTGTTTTTCGCGGGCATCAGGACCGCCCGTTTTCGCAAACCTGTGGTTCCGGGAGATCAGTTGCGCCTCGAGATGCTTCTGACCCGCGCTCGAACCAGTCTGGGAAAGCTACAGGGAACGGCTTTTGTGGGGGATCAGCGGGTGGCCGAAGCAGAGATATTATTTTCACTGGTGGATCGTCCGGACTCTAACGAGTAACTCACATGGGCGAGGAACAAGGCCGTGAAATCCACGAAACCGCCATTGTTTCTCCGGGTGCTGAAATCAGTGAAGGAGTTCGAATCGGACCCTATGCCGTTATTGGTGATCGGGTCACCATCGGGGAGGGAACCCTGGTCGGTCCTCACACCGTGATCGACGGACCTACGGTCATCGGTAAGGGAAACCAGATCATTGGTCAATCCGCCATCGGAACCATCCCCCAGGATCTCAAGTATCAGGACGAAGAGACTTTTCTGTCCATCGGGGATCTCAACATCATTCGGGAGTTCGTCACCATCAATCGGGGTACCGAAGGTGGGGGCGGCAAGACCACCGTGGGAGACATGAATTTGCTCATGACCGGCGTGCACATCGCTCACGACTGTCACGTGGGCCAACGGAACATTCTGGCTAACGCGGCTACCCTGGCCGGGCATGTCGACGTTGAAGATGATTCCACAGTAGGCGCTTTTTCCGGTGTTCACCAGGATTGTCGTGTGGGTGCCCATGCTTTCGTTGGAGGGTATTCCGTGCTGACCCGAGATGCGCTACCGTTCGTGACAACGGTGGGCCACCGCAACCAGGCCAAGATCTATGGCATCAACAGCCTGGGCTTGAGGCGCAAGAAGTTTTCCGCCAAGAGGATCAAGGCCTTGAAGGAGGCCTATCGGTGGCTGTTTCAAAAAGGGCTGAAACTCCAGGAGGCGATTGAGGCGATTCGAAGTGAAGATCTGGAGACCGAGGATGTGAGTGTTCTCATTCAGTTCGTGGAAACCTCCAAAAGAGGATTTGTGCGAGACGTGAGCAGCGACGAATGAACATTTCCAAATTAGGGCTCATCGCCGGAAATGGCCGATTCCCGTTCCTGGTCCTGGAAGAAGCCCTGAAACGAGACATTCCCGTGGTGGTGGCGGCTATTCGCGAGGAAGCCTCTCCGGAAATCGAAGATTTCGCTTCCCAATCCCAGGTGTCTCTTCACTGGCTGGGGCTGGGACAGCTGGGAAAGTTGATCCGTCTCTTTAAAAAGGAGGAGGTCCGCAAGGTCGTCATGGCCGGACAGGTGAAACATGTTCAGATCTTTTCACGCGAGGGCAGTGATTCCTTGATGCCTCGAGTCATCCTCCCCGATTTGAAGATGGCGCGCCTCTTCCTGTCTCTCCCCCATAAGAACACCCAGTCCCTGATTGGTGGAGTGATTCGAGAGCTGGAAAAAGAAGGAATGCAGTTCATCGATTCCACCGAGCTTTTGCAGCCCCTGATTGCCGAGGCCGGGGTCCTCACCCAGCGAAAGCCCGATAGCAATGAGACCCGGGATATGGAATATGGACGGCCTGTTGCCCGGGAAATTGCCCGCCTCGATCTGGGTCAGACAATCGTGGTAAAAGATCAGGCGGTTGTGGCGGTCGAGACCATGGAGGGCACGGATGAGACGATCCGTCGTGCCGCGGGTCTGGTGAAGGGTGGTCGCCTGACCGTGATCAAGGTCAGCAGGCCCCATCAGGATATGAGGTTTGATGTGCCCGTGGTCGGCATGGATACCCTTCAGGTGCTTCAGGAGTGCAACGTCTCGGCGCTGTCCCTTGACGCGGGAACCACGTTGATCCTGGATCTCGAGAGCTTCATCCAGGAGGCGGATCGTCAGAAAATGACGGTTGTCGCTGAAGCGAGCCAGAACCGCGATGATTAAACTTGCCGTGGTCGGTGTGGGAGCTTTAGGGGGTCACCACGCCCGAATCTATTCGGAACTGCCGGATGCCGAGCTGGTGGCCGTGGTGGACATCGACCCGGACAAGGCTCAGCAGGTAGCCTCCCTCTATCACTGCCAATCCTATTCACAATATGAAGAGATCCTGGATTCCGTAGAAGCGATTAGTCTGGCTGTTCCCACCCGCGAGCATGCCCGGATTGGCGTGGAGTTCCTGAAGCGGAATGTCCATGTGCTGGTGGAGAAACCCATTGCTCAGAATCTGGAGGAAGCGGATCAACTGATCCAGGCCCAAAAGAAAAGTGGGGCTTTGCTGCAGGTCGGTCACACAGAGCGGTTCAATCCTGCCCTGTTGGCGGTCAAACCCGTGGTACGCCAACCCCAGTTTTTCGAGACCCATCGCCTGGGGATCTTCGTTCCCCGAAGCCTGGATGTGGACGTCATCCTGGATTTAATGATTCATGATCTGGACATCATCCTCCATCTGGTGGACAGTCCGATTAAGGACATCCGTGCCGTGGGAATTCCCGTGCTGACGCCGCGCATTGATATCGCCAATGCCCGCCTGCAATTTGAAAATGGCTGCGTGGCCAACGTCACGGCCAGCCGGGTCTCCCGAGAAAAGATTCGCAAGCTGCGCTTTTTTCAGCCCCAGGAATATGTCTCCATCGACTTTCACAAGCAGGAAGTGGAGATGTTCCACCTGCAGGAGGGGGAGACGATGCAGATTGCCGAGCGTCACTTCGAAATCGAGCGCGATGAGCCTCTCAAGCTCGAACTTCAGACTTTTTTGAATGCCATTGCGGGCAAACAATCCTCAGACCAGGAGCCTTCCGGCTGCTCCGGAGAAGAGGGGAAGCGGGCCCTGGAGTTGGCTCTGAAAGTGAAAAACAGCGCGCTCAATCCCTAGCCCGGACTATGCATAAATTCTTTATTGCACCGACGAAATCATCCCACGTGCTGTACGCACCGACTGCGCGACCCGCAAAGCGGGTGCCCCCTCCGTTGGCCTCCTCAACGTACTGCAGCGAGTACGTTTGCGGCGGCCTCCAGTCGCGCGCCTTATCAGGTCGTCGCTTTCGTCGCTTCGTGACGAGAACTTATGCATAATCCAGGCTAAAAGGGCAAGAAATGCCACCGAAAGGTAATAGAATAGAGGCGCTGTGAGAAACAAAGGCGCCCATCTCTCCCTTACGCTCTTTCTCGCTCTGTCGCTGCTGTTTGTGGGTTGCGGAGGAGGAAAGAGGTCGCCGCCCGTGGTGCGTTCCACTTCTGGTGGACCGCCGTCCCCGCCCTCCGTGGCCAGCAGGCCGGACAAGCTTGACGAGGCTCCTGCCATCCGTGTGCTTTTGAAAGCGAACTTTGGGTCAGTGCCTGTTGAGGGTTCCGATGTGGATTCGCTTCGGCTTCTCCAGGCCAGTGGCGGTAAGATCCGATTAGCTGACGGCAAGGGTCGGGTTCTTCGCTCCGGCAGCGGCTTTCGTCTGCAAGCCCGAAAGGGACGACTTTTGAAGCTCGATGGCGTTGCCTATGAGGGCGTTCTGGAAGTATTTGTCAATCCGCTGGGAAGTTCGGTGATTGTCAACGAATTGAGTCTGGAGACTTACCTGAAAGGCGTGGTGCCCAACGAGTTGAGTCCCAAGGGCGCTTCTCAATTTGAAGCCCTCAAGGCGCTGACCATTGCCGCTCGAACCTTTGCCTTTTCTGCTCTGGGCCAGAATGCCAGCCGAGGCTTTGATTTGTATACGGACACCCGTTCGCAAGTTTACCGGGGCGCCGGCAGCGAACGGTTGCTCTCCAATCAAGCCATCGAGCAGACCCGGGGCACCCTTGCCACCTATCGAAACCAGGCCATCGTGGCCTTTTACTCCTCCACCTGTGGTGGGGTCACGGCCGACTATCAGGAGGCCTTTCAGAGACCCGGTATTCCTTATCTGAAGGGAGGAGCGCAGTGTCCGGATCATTCCAGCCCCTATTCTTCCTGGGAGGAGCTGATTCCGGTTTCTCGATTCCAGAAGGATCTGGACCGGGTGGCGGGAGTGGGAAGGCTAAAGAAGCTGGAGTCGCTGCAAAAAAGCCGATGGGGTAGGACCGTGGGAATGCGCTTTGTCGGGGACCAGGGCGAAAAAGTGTTGAAGGGCCTGGCCATTCGATCTGCTTTGGGACTCAGAAGCACTTGGATTTCCGGTCTGGAAGCCCATTATGATAGCTCGGGTTATATTACCGAGATTCATGCCACCGGTAGAGGATGGGGACACGGAGTGGGCCTGTGCCAGACGGGAACCGTTGAACTGTCCAAGCGGGGGTGGAGTTACGAGAAAATTCTCAAGCACTACTACACGGGAATCACCCTGGCTCGTCGCTGGTAGGGCCAGCAGTGCAACAGGTGCCAGATAAGGGAAAACTCCTCGTTGCCATCCTTGGCCCGACCTCTTCCGGGAAAAGCAGGCTGGCTTTTACGGCCGCCCAGGCTCTGAATGGCGAGATCGTCAACTGCGACTCCCAGCAGATGTATCGTCTGCTTGAAATCGGTACGGCCAAGCCCACCCTTAAACAGAGAGGAGAAATTCCCCACCATCTCTATGATCTGCTTGATCCCGACCAGTACTTCAGCGCCGGCCGCTATATGGTGGAGGCCAGAAAGGTTTGTCAGGAGATCCGCGAGGGTGGAAAAATCCCTTTCGTTGTCGGGGGAACCGGTCTTTATCTTAGGGCACTTCTTGAAGGTGTTTTTGAGGGTCCCGGTCGTTCCCAGGAGATTCGAGACCGCCTCAAAAGAATCGGTGAGGGCAAGGGATTTGATTATCTGTACCGTTTGTTGGAGAGAAGAGACCCTGCCGCTGCCGCTCGCATTCAACCGGGCGACAAGGTGCGAATCCTCAGAGGTCTGGAGATTTATCTGCTCACGGGCCGCCCCATCAGCCAGCTTCAGCAGCAGCGGGATCCTCTGAAACATCTTCTGATCCTCAAGATTGGGCTCAGATTACCTCGTCCCATTCTCTATGATAGAATCAACGGCCGCGTCGGAGAAATGTTTCGCTCAGGCTTGATCGAGGAGGTCCAGCAGCTCCTGGCCAAAGGCTATCGTTCTGATTGCAAGGGCTTTCAAGCGTTGGGCTATCGACACGTTGTTGCTGTGCTGGCAGGCGAGTTGAGTCAAGAAGAAGCCATCGAAAAAACACGAATCGAAACTCGTCGATACGCCAAGCGTCAAATGACCTGGTTTCGTCGAGAAAAAGAGGTTCATTGGATTGAGGGTCCAGGAGAGGATGCCCCCGCGTTGGAGTCTCTCCGCAAGCTGGTAGAGAAGCACCATGGAATTCGAAGCCGTCATCGGCCTTGAAGTTCACGCTCAGCTCCTGACCCGGAGCAAGATCTTTTGTGCCTGCAGCACCGAGTTCGGGGCTCCTCCCAACTCCAATACCTGTCCGGTTTGTCTGGGTTTGCCGGGGTCCCTCCCGGTGCTCAATCGGGAAGCCGTGGCTATGGCGATCAAAGCGGGACTGGCCCTGGGATGTACGATCAACCGGAGCTCCATTTTTGCCCGCAAGAACTACTTCTATCCCGATCTTCCCAAGGGCTATCAAATCTCTCAGTACGATTTACCGGTGGGCCAGGATGGCCAAATCGAAATTCTCACAGGCCTTCGGCAGGAAGCCGGAAATGGGGTCGAGTACCAGCCAAGAACTTTTGGCATTACCCGAGTGCATCTGGAGGAAGATGCCGGGAAATCGATTCACCAGCAGGGCAGGGATACCCATGTGGATTTGAATCGCACCGGAGTTCCCCTTATAGAGATCGTCTCGGAGCCCGATTTTCGTTCCTCTCAAGAGGCCTATGACTATTTGAACAATCTTCGTCGCACGCTGCTCTATCTGGAGATCTGCGATGGCAATATGGAGGAGGGGAGTTTTCGCTGTGATGCCAATGTCTCGATCCGTCCGTTGGGCACCTCTGAGCTGGGGACCAAAACCGAGATCAAGAATCTCAACTCTTTTCGATTCCTCCAGAAGGCCCTTGAGTACGAAATCGAAAGACAAAAGGAAGTGATCGGAGAGGGCGGCCAGGTGGAGCAGGAAACCCGGCTGTGGGATGAAGTAGGTCAAAAGACCCTGGTCATGCGAAGCAAAGAAGAGGCCCATGATTATCGTTATTTTCCGGAACCGGACCTGCTTCCGGTGGTCGTTTCCGAGGAGTGGATCGAAGAGCTGAAGGCACAAATCCCCGAGCTCCCCGAAGCGCGGCGCCTGCGGTTCTTCAAAGAGTATGCACTCACTCACGAGGAGGCCCTGTTGCTGACTCAAACACGGCCGTTCGCAGACTTTTTTGAGACCGCTGTGAAGACCTACGATCAACCCAAAGCGATACTCAATTGGATGATGGGTGACCTGATGGGGCATCTCAAAAAGGATAATCGAGAGATTCATGAATGCCTGGTCAGTCCTGAACATCTGGCCAACCTGGTTCGTCTCATCGATAAGGGGGAGATCAGTGGCAAGATGGCCAAACAGGTGTTTGAGAAGCTGTATAAGACCGGGGACGATCCGGAGACCATAATTGCCCAGGAAGACCTGAAACAGATCAGTGATGAGAATCAGTTGACCGGTATCGTTGACCGCGTTCTGGAATCCAATCCCGACAAGGTCGAAGCTTACCGGGCAGGGAAGGCCGGACTGTTGGGGTTCTTTATGGGACAGGTGATGAAAGAAACACGCGGGCAGGCCAATCCTGAGATGGTCAGTCAAATGCTGGAGGGTAAGCTGAGGTCAAGTCCATGACGAAGTCCAATCAGAAGTCCCGGGGAAAGAAAGATGAGAGCGAGATCAAGATTGCGGTCATCGAAGAGGTGGCCGATAACATCTATTCCATCAAGTTCATTCTTCAGAGCATCGGCTATGAAGTCGCTTCTTTCTCCTCTCACGATTCTTACCAGCTCTCGGTGAAGGAGTTTTCGCCGAACCTGATCATTGTCGACATGATGATTGTCGGGGGAGCAGGATTCTCAGTGATTCACGCGCTCCATAAGGGCTCTTTGAAGAAGGTTCCCATTCTGGCCATTACGGCTGAGGCCATGGAAGGTAAAGAAGAGGATGTCTACAAGGCCGGCGGGCAGGACGCCCTGTGCAAACCCTACACCGTCAAGGATCTAAAAAAGAAGCTCAAGAAGTGGCTGCCCTAAAAGGGGGATGTCCCTGGCGTTTCCTCATTTTCATCGGTCCCCTTGGGCTTGAGCATCTTGCGCCGAATGGCCAGGGTCGCAGGTCCAACCAGCAGACCGGCACCGATAGCCATGATCAATCCCGGCACCAGGTTGAAGGCCGGCATCAGCACGATCCCCTGAAGTGCCGTCACCTCTTCGCCGACAACGCCCCCTCCGCTGAAGCGGGGAGCACTCCAGGCGAAAACGTAAGCCAATGCATAGCTCACCGCCACCATCAGGCGAGCGCCGACTCCGTAGATCACAATGAGCTTAATGAGTGCCTTGTAAGGGTGGGCTTCTCCGCTGGCTGCCATACCCACTCCAAAATAGATGGCAACGGGAAAAGCCAGCCAGAACACACCCACGATATTAGTGATGGCACCGGGGGCTCCCATCTCCTCTAAAAGGATGCGAACCACTATTACCACCAGGGTAACAATCAAAGGCACCTTGATTTTGTTGATCATTGTTCCTCCTGTGTCCAAACCGGGAACATTGTAGACAGAGCTTACACCCTACCACTGTAGATATCCGCTTCGCCAGGCAAATCACCTCCAGAGTGTGTGGGAGGCACCGTAGGGGCGCACTGCCGTGCGCCCTCTTTCTCCAGAGTGTGGGAGGCACCTCAGGTGCCGAATCCGGTTTGAGTTAGCACAGGCTCCGGAGCCCCATAGGCGCAGCACCCAGCCCACCATTGGCTTTCTCCCGCTAACTCGGTATGATCCCTGGCGATGTCACTCGATCTTCGTGAGTTTCTCGATAAAATCGACTCCCTCGGCCTTCTCCGCAAGGTCCGGTCGGCCCACTGGGAGCATGAGGTGGGAGCCATCGCCGATCACAACGTGAAGAGAAACAAATACACCCTTCTTTTTGATGAAATCAAGGACTATCCCAAGGGCTTCC
>JAZFTY010000299.1:0-3653 GCA_036446935.1 Acidobacteriota bacterium
TCGTCGATCTTCGCATAGCAGCTCAAGGAGGAGATCAGGCCGATATTGGGCCCTTCCGGGGTCTCAATGGGGCAGATGCGTCCATAGTGGGTGGGATGAACATCCCGCACTTCAAATCCGGCTCTCTCTCGGCTCAATCCCCCGGGTCCCAGTGCTGAGAGGCGCCGTTTATGGGTGATTTCCGAAAGCGGATTGGTCTGATCCATAAACTGGGAGAGTTGACTGCTGCCGAAGAACTCGCGGATGGCCGCCATAACCGGCTTGGCGTTGATCAAGTCGTGAGGCATGGCGGTTTCCATCTCCTGATGAACCGACATTTTTTCCTTGATGGCCCGTTCCATCCTCACCAGACCGATTCGGAACTGATTTTCCAACAACTCCCCAACGGCGCGAACGCGACGGTTTCCCAGATGGTCAATATCGTCCACGCTCCCGATACTCTTCTTGAGCTTCAGCAGATAACCAATGACTTGATAGAAGTCCTGGGGAGAAAGTGTCCGTTCATCCAGAGAGGTGTCCATACCCAATTTGATGTTGAACTTCAGCCGGCCCACTCGTGAAAAGTCGTATTTCCGGGGATCAAAAAACATTCCATGAAAAAGGGCCGTCGCCGTCTCGATGGTGGGAGGGTCACCTGGACGCTGCTTTCGATAGATCTCAATGAGCGCATCGTTGGTATTTTTCACCGGGTCGCGCTTCAAGGTTGCCGAAAGCACATCGCCGACATCATCGCGCTCGGCGAAAAACACCGGTAACTCTTTAATACCGGCTTCGATCAATGAGTTGACCACGGCTCCCGTCACCTCGGTATTGGTTTCCAGGAGGATCTCTCCTGATTTGGAATCCACCACTTCAGTCCCGGAAAGGGCTCCTTCCAAATCCTCGATACCAATCTCCACCTGTTTTATTTTTGCCTTTTTGAGTTGAGCGAAAGCCGTCTGAGTGACTTTTCGGCCCGCAGCAACCAGAACGGATCGCGGTTTGCCGGGAGTAGGAATCTTCTTGCTCAACTTGGTTCCAACCAGATTCTCATCGAGATTCCAGAACAGCTTTTCACCTTTGATGGTAATGGTGGAGAAGTTGTAGAAAGTCCTCAGGAGTTCTTCGTCTGAGCCCAAACCCAGTGCACGCAAGAAGGCACTGGCCAGAAACTTCCGCTTCCGATCGATGCGAACATAAAGCAGATTCTTGCTGTCGTATTCAAACTCCACCCAGGAACCCCGGTAGGGAATGATCTTGGCCAGGAAGTAACTTTTTAAGGCTCCTGACTCAAAGAAAACGCCCGGTGAACGGTGCAACTGACTGACGATCACGCGTTCCGTGCCATTAATGATGAATATCCCGTTGTCGGTCATCAAGGGGAGATCCCCGAAGTAGACCTCCTGCTCTTTGATGTCGCGAATGGTCTTGACTTCCGTATCGCGGTCCTTGTCCCAAACCACCAGACGAATCGTCACCTTCAAGGCAGCGGAATAAGTCATGCCCCGCTCCTTGCATTCGCTGATGTTGTATTTGAGGGTCAGCTGAACGGGATCGCCGCAATCGTCACAGCGCTCGACCTCGTTGGGGTTTCTGGACCCGCAGTGCCGGCAAGTCACATCTTCAATGGGATAGGGACTCAAGCCCAACGTGCCACCGCAATGTCCGCATGTCCCCCGAAGGTGCTCAAGCCCCTCCAACTTGCCACACTTGCACTTCCAATCGCCAATGGAATAATCCACAAACTCCAGGGAGGAGGTCCCACGAAAATCGCTTATAGGGAAAACGGAACTCAACACCGATTGCAACCCGAAATCATCCCGCTCAGCGGGCAACAGATCCATCTGCAGAAATCGTCGGTAGGACGATTTCTGAACCTCGAGCAAGTTGGGTATGGGGAAAATGGACGGTCTCCTGGCAAAGTCCTTTCTTTCCCGATAGACGTTTTTCAGATCATCTAACATGCTGGCAAGCTCCCCTTGATGTGGTCGTTTTGCTCAATTACGTTTGGTGGCCACGCAGAAAGAGACACAGAGCGCCTCAGACACGTGCAGGTATAGAGGAATAAACGGATAAAAAGAGAGCAGAGAAAACTCCCAACCGCTGTGTTTATTTAAGCTTTACCGTCCCAGACCAGATAAAGGACAAAAAACTAAAAAGGGGACACCAATCCCCTTCTATCCATCCTGTATTAATTCCACTCTTCTCAACGCCAAACAGTCTATCATACTCCATGGGGGCTGACAAGAGGTGAATTGAAGCCGATTCTACTTGATCTCGACCGTCGCTCCGGCTTCCTCAAACTTCTTTTTGATCATCTCAGCTTCTTCCTTGCTGACGCCCTCCTTGATGGCTTTAGGAGCAGCTTCAACCAGGTCCTTCGCTTCCTTGAGGCCCAGGCTGGTGACCTCGCGCACAGCCTTAATGACGTTGATCTTCTTGTCTCCGACCGCGGTCAAAACAGGTTCAAATTCCGTCTTTTCCTCAGCGGCTGCCTCGCCTGCACCCCCGGCCGCTGCTCCCGCCACAGCGACGGGCGCTGCCATGGCAGTAATCCCGAACTTGTCTTCCAGTTCCTGCACCAGGTCATTAATGTCTACAATCGATGCCTTTTCAATCCAACCGAACACATCTTCACGAGTGGTCGCCATATCGAATCCTCCTTCTGACTAAATTTAGATTTCTTTCTTATTTTCGAAAAGCTGACCACCCGACCCAAGGGGGTGAAGGTCAGCTATCCTTTGTCTCTTCGTTCTTGTTCTCTTTGTCCGTTGTTTCTTCGTCCGCTTTCTCTTCTGAGGCTGCCTCCGGGGCTGCTGCCTCTTCAACCGCTTTCTGTTCGGCTACGGGCTCTTCTGTCGTAGGCTCCTCGGCTGCTGGCTCCGGAGCTGCTTCCTCTGGAGCTTCTGGCTCCTGAGAGGCGGTCTCCTGTTCCTTGGCCTCCTGTTCCTTGGCCTCCGGTTTCTCTGGCTCTGAAGCTGCTTCTTGCTCCTTTGCCTCTTGATCGGCTACCACTGGAGCTGATGTCTCCTCCTGTGCCTGTTGTTCCTTTGGCTCTGGAGCTACGGCTTCCTGCTCGGCCGGCTCTTGTTTCTGCGGCTCCGGAGTCGCTTCTTGCTCCTTTGCCACCAGTTTTGCCTGCCCGCTGTCTGCTGTAGGTTGTCCGTAGTCTGTAGGACTGTCGTCTGTTGAGCCTTCTCCTCTGGCCTGCTTTTGTTCTGCCAGTTGCTTTAAGACCGAAGCCAGCCCCCTCAGCGGTGACTGCAAAGCAGAGGCCAGTCGAACCAGTGGAGCATTCAAGAGATACACGAGCTTAGACAACAGCTCAGGCCGGGAGGGCATCTTGGCCAGACGTTCCACATCACTGGCCGAGAAAGTCTTACCTTCAACAACCCCGGCCTTGAAGGCCATACTAGGATGATCGCTGATGAAATTATTGAGTACTTTGGCCAGGGCCACCGGATCACCACCGGTGTAGGCAATGGCGGTTGGCCCGTGAAAATGCTCCCGCAGAACCTCCAGCGAGGTATCCTCGACGGCCAGCAAAGCGAGCCTGTTCTTGATCACCTGGTAGCCACTATCCACTTTGGAGATCTCGCGCCGAAGCTCACTCTGAGCCAACACATCGACCCCCTCGAAATTGATCAGTAGGACGCTCGTGCTGGCCTTGAACG
>JAZFTY010000300.1:0-5027 GCA_036446935.1 Acidobacteriota bacterium
CACACAATAGGTGGAGTTATTGAGCTTCCCCAACCGTGTAGCAATCCGCCGCTTCAGACTCTGGGGCAGTGTGGAAGAACTGTCCCGCATGATGGCACTGTTGAGGTCCCACAGGGGTGCAGCAATCTGGGGACGATGGGCGTAAAGCTTATTGCAGTTGGGAAGAAACCCCATGCGCTTGGAATAGCTCTGGGAACGCTCCTGCAAGACGGGATCGAAGTCTTCCAACTCCACGTAGGGAATAAAGGGTTCCTCTTCCTTGTGGAGTTTGGGGGCTGGTTTGCTCATTTTTCCTCCTGATTCGCCTCTCAGATGGCGACTTGAAATTTACTTGTTTTGTAAGCTACAAACGAAGCTGACTATATTCCCCGGGCCCTCAGACGTCAATGAATTGAAGACCTCTCCGTTCAATCCTGAACAGCCAAAAGGCTCTTGGGACTGACCCCATCGGGGGCTTCGAAGGGGATTCCCAAAAGTTCGGAAATCAGTGGGGCTATGTCTTCAATGCCCATGCTGGCTAAGACAGCACCGGAACGAAAACCCACTCCCCAGCCAACAAATCCCGTGTGAACCTGGGGGAGGTCCGGGAAGTGCCCGTGGTTTCCTCCTTCTGTCTCTCTGACGGCAGGGGGCCTGAAAGAGGCGCTAAAACTGGTGCCGGGAACCGCCGACAGGGCCAGAGGAACGGCTGGATCGGCGCCAACACGATCCAGTTCATCGCGCTCAATCACCCGGAACAGACGCTGGGTTTCGCTGGGCAAGCGGGCCAAGAGAGCCCGCACTTGGGCAACAGCTTCTCGATCCTCGGGATGACGCAAGTGGAGAAAGACGGAGCCCCCTGTTCTATGAAAGGCAGCACGCCAATCACCCCGATCGCGACGTGCCTCCATCATCCCGGCCTCGACCAGCCAGACATTGGGGGCCACCAGCTTGTCGCGGTCTACAAATCCATGATCCCCCGTCACGATAAAGGCGGTTCGACTCTGCATTCCAGACCGTTCGGCCGCTTCCACAATAGTTCGGACCGCTTGATCTGCCGTGGTGACGGCACGCCGGACCATAGGGGCATCACGTCCCGATTGGTGCTGAAAATAGTCCACAGCAATCAAGTGCACCGTCAACAAGGAGGGACGATGTTGTTCCAGCAGATAAGCGGCAGCGACTCCGATGCGATCATCCCGCAGCAGCCGATCTTCAAAGTCTGCATCCGTGAATGGACCCGTCGCTTCTCGCATCACTTCCGCAAAGAGTTCAGGAGGCCGGGTAACCGATCGGATGGCGTCCAGGGCAGAACCCTCCGGATCCAGCGACCAAAACTCCGGGATATTCCAGTCGATGGGACCACCCACGCTGGCCGGCCAGGAAATGCTGGCGCTCTTAAGACCCGCTTTCCGCACGGCATCCCAGAGAGTGGGTACACGGATGGCCGACGCATGCCAGTACCAGCGTCCGGTTTGTCCTTCCGGCTCAAAGGGCGTGTTGTAATAGATACCATGCCTTCTGGGAACCGCACCGGTGATCATGGTGGTATGTGAGGGATAGGTCACGGAGGGAAAGACTCCTCTTACTGCATTGACCTGCACTCCCTCCTGGGCCATCTGCTGAATCATGGGGGCAGGCCAGGTTGCGTCCTGATAGAATTCGGGTCGAAAGCCGTCGATGGAAATCAGGACAACGTGATCGGGATTCCGGCCATCGGTACATGCCAGCGAAAACGCCAGACCGAAGAATATCGCTGCAATCCTGGAGACAGAGGGCAAGTCTTCGAAAGTTCCCCGTCGCATGAGTTTCTGCATTCTATCAGCCCGGGCTTAAATCAGGAACTTTCAACAAACTGGAGATCGTGCCTTGTCGTTTTCTCAGGTTCTCTGCGATAATGGCGCGACACTGCAGGTGTCTCGTCCCAGGAATACCATGACGGAAGGAGTCTTAATTGATAGAACCCTATACCGCGTTATGCATTCAGAACACTAATTTCTGTGTTCGGACTCAGGAAGATATTCAGAAGAATTTGGATCTGATCTGTGAGGTGATCGACCACTCTCATTACACCAAGATCGAGTACCCCGTCCGATTAATGACTATTCCGGAAGCGGGAATCCAGTCCTTCGTGGATTCCCAGATGGACTGGGAGCACAAGGAAGTGGCCAAGACCCTGTTCAACACGACCGTTCCCGGACCTGAGACTGAGGTCCTGTCTCGGAAAGCAAAAGAGTATGGAACCTACATCTGTGGTCAACTCAGGGCTCTGGAACCCGAAATCAGCGACGAGCTCTACTTCAACATCGGGTTTGTCATTGATCCCAAGGGCGAGATCATCATGAAACACCACAAGCTTCAGGTGTTCGCTCCAGAACGCTCCTGTGTCCCCCACGATATTTGGGACAAGTGGGTTGAGAAATATGGAGCCAATCTGGACGCCTTTTATCCGATCGCTCGAACGGAGATCGGGAACATCGGCGCCTGTATCTGTATGGAGACCAGTTACCCGGAAACATCGCGAGGCCTGGCAGTCAACGGTGCCGAAATCATTTACGCTCCCACTTATATCGAGCCCTACTATAGTCGGGGCTGGCACGAACTCCAGCTTCGGGCTCGGGCTTTGGACAACAGTTGTTATGTGGTCGCACCGAACAGCGGCGATTGGTTCATGACACCGGAATCCAAGGTTCCCACAGCCATCCATGGTGGCAACAGCATGATCGTCGACTACCAGGGGCAAGTACTCACCCGGACAACCACCCATGGGACCAGCTATTGCAGCGCCATCATCGATATCGAGGCACTCAGGTATTGGAGGGAAACCACCATGTTCGGCAGTTGGCTGAAGGATCTTCGAACGGAACAGTACAAGATCATTTATGAAGAGCCTATCTTCCCCAAGAATCTCTGGCTCGACCCACCGCCCGGTTACGGCAAGACCGCCGGCCGTATGGACGTACTGCGCAAAAGCGTCGAGACGCTGATGAAACGAGGCACTTACGTTCCCAGCCTCTATGCGGAGTTGAGGAAGGAGAAGGAGGAGAAGGAGAAGAAAGAAAAGAAAGGTGCACGAGCAGAACCCGTGGCTGCGGGTGAAACCGAAAAGTAAGGTGCCCTCTCCTCCACAATGAAGGGAAGGCATAGGGCAAAACATCGAATCAATCGAATAAGAGGTACTGAGCTGCTATGAAATGGAACGAAGACTGGCGTAAGGCGAATCGACCACCCGCATCCCAACACCCCAAAATATACACTTTTTGGCCCCGGGGTCGGGGCCGGGTGATTTTTGGGTATTTCATTTTCATTACCCTTTTGGATTACATTGTTCTGACCCTGTTCGGCGGACGACCCATTCTCATAGCAGGCATGCCCCTGCTCATCTGGATCACGGTGATTTTTGCTCTACTGACGATTGCCGGAATACTCGGATTCGATGCCTGGAACAAGAATCAAAGCTCACCTCCTGTTGCAAACACCCCACAGGCTGAGGACAACGAGAGTTAAGGAACGACCATGAACTTCCCTCCTGAAATTAGACAGCTAGTCCTTTCCAACTACCCCTTGATTATCGCGACTCTGGTCGCCTACTTTGTCATCTTTGTTCTTATTTCCTGGGCGGCCAAGCGAAAACTGACCAAGGACGTGGGCGATTACGTGGTGGCCTCCCGGAATCTGGGATGGGTGGTGGTGACCTTTACCATGTATGCCTCGGTTCTCAGTGGAGTTGGGATGGCGGGAATTCCCGGCGCCATCTACACCATCGGCACATCCTTTGTGGTGACCGCGCTGACGGGCATCATCATCTCCACAGCTCTCCTCTGGTATTTCGGGCCCCGGATCTGGGTACTGGGAAAGGAATATGGCTTCACCACACCGGGTGATCTGCTGGGAGAATATTACCAAAGCGATATCATCCGAATGTACACCGTTATCGCCAGCCTGGTGTACAACATCGCCTATATTGTGGCCCAGCTTCTGGCGGGTGGGATCCTGCTGAATGTTCTCTCCGGGAATGCCATTTCTCTTAATTTCGGGATCTGGATCATTACCATTGTCGTGATCATTCATGTGGCACTGGCAGGACTGCGTGGCATTGCCTGGCTGGACTTTTTCAATGGCTCATTGATACTCGTTTTGCTCTTTGCATTCGGCGTGTTCATCATGGTTGCAGCAGGAGGACCGAGCAGTGTGGTGGCCGGGCTGGGTGGAATCAGAGACCGGTTCATCACCACTCCGGGGATGATCGGCATTTTTACTCCATCCCGCATCTTCGGCGTCATGATCGGTTTGAGTATCGGAGCCATCGTTCTCTCCCCTTCAGCCTGGATCCGCATCTATTCTGCCCGCGGTCGAACACACTTTGCCAAGATCGGCGTGTTGATGCTTGTCCTGTGGCTCATTTCCCACGTGATTGGAACCTACTTCATCGGGACCTATGGTCGAGTCCTGTTCCCCGATGCGGCAAATCCAGATTTCATTTCCTCTCTTCTCGCCTTCGGGGTTCTGCCGGTCTTTGTTGCCACACTGTTCTTGATTGCGGTCCTGGCCGCCATCATATCGACCACCGATACTTACATTCACGTTCTGACGGCAACGGTCGTTCGAGATTGCATCCGCACTCTGTTCTGGCCAACCATGGACGATGCTCAAGAGTTCCGACTCAATCGCACCATCACCATTGGGGCTGCAGGTATCTGTGTCTTGTTGGCTTTGTCCTACCCGGTCCTCATCACCCCATTGGCCATCTTCGCAGGTGGAATTACGGTGCAACTTCTCCCTCTGCTGGTGGGTGCAGTCACCTGGTCTCGGGCCTCGACGGAAGCGGCCCTGGTCGCTCCTGCCGTCGGCGTCCTGTTGACTTTAAAGTGGGAGATGGGGATTCTTCCGGGGATTCTTCCTCCACCCTTTGCGCCTGCTCTGCCCGGTCTGGCGGTTGCATTTTTCATCAATGTCTTCTTATTCATTGTGATCAGTTACCTGACCAAACCTCAGTCTCCTGAGCAGGTCGAAAAGTTCCACGGCCTCTTGGCTAGAGAGTTATAGCC
>JAZFTY010000301.1:0-3708 GCA_036446935.1 Acidobacteriota bacterium
GACCGCGGAGATCTCGAGGACGGAACCACCCTGCGGCCAGGCCACATAGACGTCGTCTTTGAAGTAGATGGCACGGGGCGTCTGCGGCGAAACCAAGTCGATTTGGAAGCTGGTCTTGGTAAAGACGAGTATTTGAGAGGAAACAGGGATCTTCAAGTGTCGCAGCAGCGAGGCCAGGTAACCGCTCTGGGCGTCGAACTGCAGTTCTACTTCGCCACTGTCGATCCTCCCCTGCAGCCGGGCTACAGGGTCGTTCGGCGTACTGGTCGAGTATCCGATCACCTCATACTCGGTGTCGTAGGGAAGCTGGAGCAGGGCCAACCCCACCGCCGGGATAAAGAAGACGAGCGCTCCGCAAGTCGCTAATGCCACTCGTCGAAGTCGAGCAACGCGGGTCGCCCGAAGTGTAAATCTAACCATCGCCATAAAGTTCACAGAAGCGAAAGACCCAACCTTAAAATTAGCCTGGACTATGCATAAATTCTCTACTGCAGCGGGGGTTCAGCGGGCGTCAATCCGAAAAAACCAGACCTGAGCGATCTCTTCTGCCGTTTTTCCCGCTTGTCCTGGATACCTCTGCACCCACTCCTCATAGAGTTCTCTCACCAGCATCGGATTTATTTCCCGTGTGGCCCGCACCTTATAGAGTTTTTGACCCACCCTGAGTCGCATGTTGGAATCCTGAAGCAGAAATTGAGCCCAACGGCTTTCACCTCCGAACCCAGAGGGCACATAAAGGACTCCGTCATGAAAAAGGGACGAGGTGTTGACCGAATAGGGATCCGAGGCTCGAACCTCCAGGGTCACCGTAGTGTACTGCTCCGTAAAACTCCAGTCAGTCACTGGAACCGTCACTTCTTCCCCACTGAGCCGGCCGCCTGGAATGATGGCAAGGGGCTCGGTTCGAAAGAGAAGAACCACTCCCAGAACGAGTGCAAAGGTCACTACGATGGCGACCAGTCCTCCAACCACCCATTTGAGGATCCGCATGAACATAGCTCATCTCCTAACCCGGATTAAATCCGGGCTAGAGTTCTTAACCGAGGACGACTATAGAGGAACGACTATAGAAGATGTCATTCTACTGCATCAGCTACTTGAATAGACGGGAATAAGGCTCAAGATTCATCCACCGCACCCGATGATCAAGACGTCATCGGGTGCCATCTTGGGATGGTCTCTTTTCTTCTGAGGCTAATTGCTCTTGGCTCCATCCGCCAGTTCCTTCCATTCGATCAAACGGCCGTGTCCGGGTACGATCTGATTGACTCGCCAACCTGCTTGGGTCACTGTGTCGTACAACAATTGGGCATCAGGTCTGATCGCT
This sequence comes from Acidobacteriota bacterium, assembly GCA_036446935.1. Classification (GTDB taxonomy): domain Bacteria; phylum Acidobacteriota; class UBA6911; order RPQK01; family JADFOI01; genus JADFOI01. The sequence continues at coordinate 1,328 of JAZFTY010000301.1, forward strand.
CCAGCGCCGGGCTGACCGCGAAGAATCGTGAAGAGATCGCTTTCGAAAAGCAGCCGCTCCCGGGGAAGGTAAATCAACAGGGAGCCGTCTGCGTGAGGAGCTTCCAAATGCAGGAGCTCCACGGTTCGCGTCCCATCGGTAATGGTCTTTCGATCCGTGACCAATTCAATCTTCGGCTCCTGTGGGGATTGGGCCAGGCGATCCGGCTCCAGAGTGAAGGAGTAGGAGAGGTGATCACGAATTGCGGTCTCGTTCCTTTCCTGAGTGATGATGGTCACTCCGGCGGCGGCATAGGTCCGGATTCCTCCGTTGTGATCCTCATGGCTATGAGTGGTAACCAGATAGCGAACGGGTTTTTCGCCGATGGTTTCTTTAATCTGGCGCATGGTTTCCAGGGATTGCTTCTCGTTATTTGGGCCCTCCACAACCAGAACAAAATCCTGGAACTCCACCCACATGCTGTTCATCCCCTTGGTCTCCCCGAAGTAGACTCCCTTGGCGAGTTCCGTTGCCGTCATCCGGATACTCATATCGTCAGCAAAGGAGGCAACAGTCTCTCGGATGCCTTCTGGAATCTCGAAAAGGTCTTCCTGAAGTGGATCGTTAATGCTGATCTCCTCCCACTCCAGGACCCGGGCGGTCATACCCATGTCCTTGATCGTCATCGAGAAGGGCAACTGGACATCCCCCACCTGTCGATAGTCGGAGAAGATCCATTCTCTGGCCAGGTCACCAAACCGATCGTGGGCCTCCCTGAACTCGACTCTCGAAATCAGGCCACTGGCATTATCCACGTGAACCTTGTAGAGCACGCCATCGATATAGCGGACATTGACTGAGGGTTGTCCCTCCCCGGTCTCACTGACTCCTTCGATGGTGCTCTCCTGGCCCAGGGCGTGAACCAGGAACCTGGCAATATCCCGATCCCATTCCCTGCGGGAAAGGCTCAAATCAGTACCGTCGGCGGGGACCAAGGTTCTCCCCAGAACGTCCCGGTAGCCTCCCTTGGTCGAGTCGGACATGGCGACCACGTCGCCCCTGAGGTTGAGGACCAGGTCGCGGGGAACCGTGAAATCAATGATGGGATGATAAGGACGGGAGGGCTGGACCCAGGCAGGTTCGGTGGTGAGCCTTCCGTGTCCGATCGAGGAGACCTGGCGGGTCCCCTGGCGGCTGATGTTTTCAATTGCATTGAGGGCTGCCAGCCCTCCCATGGCCTCTGCCGCATCCTCCAGGATCTGGCGACCCTGCTGAGCAGGGGTGGCAGGAGCGCAGTTTAGTTGGGGGACTACAATGAATAGGATCAACAGCACGAACAACCAAAAGGAGGGGCTTGAGTGCTTCATTCTTGTTCTCCTCTGATGGTTTCGGGCTGAAACAGGGTTCAGCCTCCAACAAGTTTTCCCTATTTGGCAACTCCTGGCCGGGCACACCCCCCTGAAGTCTTCCCCATTTGTCCCTTTGCGGAACACCTATTCTAGACATTCATGAAAGGATTCGAGACCGAGGAGAGGCTAGGAAGAGACCTTCGTCATCTATCTCCTTAGCTGATCTAGGGCTCAACATTCATCCGCCGCCTCAGGTCTTTGAAGCGAGGGTCGGAGGGAACGACAGGCTGTTACAAGTTTCGAGCCTTAGTCTCCCACCAATGGCGCCCATCGCATCTTCACCTGAGAGCCTTCGCCCTTCTTTTCAGTCCAGGCGATGTAGACGTTCTCGGCGTCAACAGCCAGCGAGGGTTGAACTGCATTTGCCGTGTCATCGCTGGCCTGATGGGTGGGACTCCATTCTGTCTCACCTTGACTTCGGTGAGCGAGAAAGATCTGGGGCTTCTCGTTCTCGATGTTCACCCAGGTAGCCCAAACGGTGTCGTTTTTGTCGGTTGTCACTTGGGTGTGCAAGACGGTTTTTGCTGGTGTTTTAGCGACCAACTGCCGAGGCTCAAAGCTTATTCCACCGTCCTCAGAGAAGGTGTAGTAGATACCCGCCTCCTCTTCAGTTCTTCCGGCTGTAAACCACAGCCCGTGTATTCTGTCCTCGCTGTCGCTGGCAATCGAGATTCCAGCGTGCGGGCAACCGGTGACCCAACCATCATCACTAATCGTGACCGGGTCGCTGAAGGTCTTGCCACCATCTGTGGAACGAATCGCAACATGGTCGCGCACACTGTCCTTGTCTACAAACCGATGGGATACCACGACCGTTTTCCCGCCATCCAGGAAAACGATGTTCGGCACACAACAAGCGCAGATGGCCTTGGAAATAAGATAGTTCTCACCATAGGTCCTGCCGCCATCCTCGGACATCGCCATGAAGAGTTGGGATGACATATTCATCATCGCCTTGGGGTCATCTCTGGGGACGGCCCCGGTCCGATTGCG
>JAZFTY010000302.1:0-6385 GCA_036446935.1 Acidobacteriota bacterium
TGGCGATCGGATTGCTCTTCGAAGTAAGAAAAACGGGGCCTACCAGTCCCTCACTTACAGTGAACTCCGTGAGCGTGTCACCGAGCTTGCCACGGCTTTCTTGGAATGGGATCTGAAAAAGAGAGACGGCGTGGCCATTCTCTCGGAAAATCGAACCGAATGGGCCGTGACCTATCTGGCAGCGGTCACGGCGGGCTTGGTCGCGGTGCCCATTGACAAGGACCTCACGGATCGAGAGATCTGTCACATCCTCAACTTTTCCAAACCCCGGATTTTGATCTGTTCCAAGGAATATGTGGAGCGACTCCAGGAATATCGAAAGACCCTTCCCTCGCTGGAGCGGTTGATTTCCATGGAGGAGGAAACGATTAAGGCCGATTTATCTTTTTCGGAGGCTCTCAAAACAGGCCGTCAAGCCCTCTCAGCCGGGAGCCAGTCTTTTCAAAAAATCGAACTCAGTGGAGAGGATCTGGCCATCATTCTCTTCACTTCCGGCACCACTGGCGGTTCCAAGGCGGTCATGCTCACCCACGGGAATATCGCGGCCAACGTGATGGCCACCTCTCAACATATCTCGATTGAAGGCGGAGTACTGCTCTCGGTTTTGCCACTGCATCACACCTATGAATGCATGGGTGGCTTCCTTCTGGCACTTTATCAAGGCTGTACGGTTTGTCATGCTGAAAGTCTCCGCCGTATTCCCGAGAATTTGCAGGAGACCGGGGCCACGGTGATGTTGGGTGTGCCCCTTCTTTTTGAAAAGTTTTACCGGCGTATTGAAAGCGGAATCAAGGAGAAGGGAGAGGGTAAGTTTCGGTTGGCCAAAGGGATTGCTTCGGTTTCCCAGCGACTCTTTCGATGGAACATTCGCCGACGGCTCTTCAAGCCCATCCATGACAAATTCGGTGGGCATTTGAAGTTATTCATCTCAGGCGGTGCTGCCGTGAATCCCCGAGTGGCCAAAGGCTTGCGCGAACTTGGGTTTGATTTCATTCAAGGGTATGGAATGAGTGAGGCCTCTCCCATCATTGCGGTCAACCGCGTGAACTGTTTCAAGGATGCTTCCGTGGGATTGCCTCTTCCCGGGTTGGAGGTGAAGATCGTTGACGATGAGATTCTGGTGCGTGGGCCTTCGGTGATGACCGGATATTATCTCAACGAAGCGGCTACCCGAGAGAGCTTGAAGGAAGGATGGCTGCATACAGGGGATTACGGGTACTTCGATGGGGATGGTTTTCTTCATATCAATGGGCGCAAGAAATCGGTGATCGTGACCCCCAACGGAAAGAATGTCTATCCCGAGGAAGTGGAGGCTCTTCTCAATGAAAGCCCTTACATTTTAGAGTCCTTGGTGTGGGGTGGTCCCGAGAAGGATCCCTCACAAGTCGAGGTGCAGGCCATCATCGTTCCCTGCACCGAGACTTTTGATGAGGAGTTGGGTCCCACCCAGTATGACCAGGCGAAAATCCACGAGGTGATTGGGAAAGAGGTCAAGAAGCAGTGCACAGATTTGGCCGGCTATAAGCGTGTGAAAAAATTCCGTCTGCGCACTGAAGAATTCAATAAGACCACCACCCGTAAAATCAAACGCTATCTGTACACGGCGAAGTCTCATGTGGCCGATCATTCCTAATTTCACTGCAGTTTTGCTTATTGACTTCTCTCATCATTCATCCTATGCTCAGCTTCCCGCGAAAGGACGAATGAGCAACAATTGCTTCATCGATTTCTAGCGAAGCATGACCATCACGCGAACATTTTCGACTCGTGAAGTAGCTCAAATGTGGAACGTCAGCGAGTCGACCATCAAGCGTTGGGCCGACTCCGGCGATCTCTGTTGCCTTCGAACTCCCGGTGGCCACCGAAGATTTCATCTCGAAGACATTTCCGGATTTCAGAAGACACGGGGTTTTGAAGCCACCGGTTTTCTGACCACTGAAAAGTGGGAAGAGCCGGAAATTGAGGAATCCCTCAACCGCAAGCGATTCGATAAGGTCCACCAGTTGATGTTTTACCTGGCCAGCCAAAACCAGGGCAAGAGAGTCAAGGACCTCCTGGAGCGCCTGTACATGCGAGGGATTGGGATCGTGGATCTTTATGACGACGTGCTGCTTCCCGTCATCGAGAACAGCGAACGGGCATTGGAAAACGGTGAGCTGACCCTGGCCCATGGAAGGCTGGTCAAGAATAATCTGGATGAGGCCATGGCTCTTCTCTTTCCTCAACTGATTCGTCGCAGGAAGAGTGGAAAGACAGGGCTGTGCGCGGCACCGGATTATTCCTCCAGAATTCCGGTGAATGCCATTTCCCGAATTCTGGAGACCGAAGGTTGGGATTGCCTGAACCTGGGCGGAAATGTTCCCTTTGACGCCATGGCGGAAATGGTGGAGCATGAGCCGGTCAATCTCGTTTGTGTGATCGCCTCAAACCAGGAACACCTCGAGCACGAGCAGTTTCAATCCTTGTCGAAGGTGGCCAATGACTATCGGATTCCCATCGTCCTGACCGGTCCGGGCTTCGCCGATCCCGAGATTCTCCAGCAGTTCCCCCACGACGAATACTTTTCCGATTTCCGCTCCTTTCAAAGCTACATCCTTCGTTTGAGCTAAGCTCCACCTCCGGCTGGGCCCGTGGGCTGATCCAGGTTTCTTTCGTAGGGAGAGTTTGAGGACAGTCCCCGAATTCTGGGAGAATTCTTGGGACAGTCCCTAAACTCTCCTATAAGCCGTGACAAACAGAGATTTGTGGGCGCACGTCTGTGCGCCCCTACACGCCTCAATCCAAGATCAAGCCGGAACCCGCTACCTTCGGAAAAGACTCTTGAGAAGAAAGAGAAGATTGGCGGGGCGCTCGGCCAGGCGGCGCAACAGGTAGGGAGCCCAGTGGGTCCCGAAAGGAACATAGACTCGCATCTTGTTTCCTCGCTGGATGATTCGTTCCTGATACTCGCGGCCCACCCCATAGACCATCTGATACTCGTAGCGGGACAGTGGAAGATCATGCTGGGACGTGAAACGGTGGGCATGTTCGATCATCTCAACGTTATGGGTAGCAATGGCCGTATAGGAGGGGGAAAGCAGGAGCAGCTCCAGCAGCTTGATGAAGTTTCGATCCACGTCCGTGTTTTTCGGAAAAGCGATATCAGCGGGTTCCTTGTAAGCTCCCTTACACAATCGGATGTTGCATCCTTGTGCACTGAGTTGGCGCACATCTTCCTGGCTGCGATACAGGTAGGCTTGGATCACCAAGCCCACATGATCTCCGTAAAGGCTGAAAGTCTGTTGAAAAAGATCCAGGGTATCCTGGGTGTAGCGGGAGCCCTCCATATCAATGCGCACAAAGTTGTTGAGGGCACGAGCCGTGTCGAGAATCGCTCTCAAGTGATCCGCACACACCTGCCTGTGGATTCCCAGACCCAATTGAGTCAGCTTGATAGAGATATTCGATTCCACCCGATTTTCGTGGATCGCTTTCAGGAGAGAAATATAGGACTGGGCCGAGCGTTCCGCCTCGTTTTCGTCGCTGACCTCCTCTCCAAGCAGATTGAGAGAGGTCACGATGCCCTTGTCGTTTAACTCATGCACGACGGGAATGGCCTCGTCGATGTTTTCACCTGCAACAAACCGCCCTGCCAAACCGGAACGCCTTCCCATGTGGGCAATGAAATTCATCAAAGCCTCACTTTGGGCAAACTTCAGTATCAGAGTCCGAAAAAGCATGGTGTGACACCTGACAACTGACCGTAAATAGGGGTGCAGTCAGTGGTCTATCTTTTTCCGAAGTTCTCGGACGAGTTTCTGATACAAATCCACAGCATTGAGCAGTTCTTGCTTGGAGACCTTTTCATCGGCCGTGTGGGCGTCAAAGATCGAGCCTGGCCCAAACAGAAGGGGCTTTCCCAGAGGACGCAGAACCGGAATATCGGTTCCATAGCCCACAATTTTGGTGGGGAAGCCTTCAACGGCTTCCATCTCTTGAGGCTCACTGGTTTTCAACACCTCCAGCCGGCCTTGGCCGTCCACCTGCTCCTCCAAGAGTGTCAGATAGTGCTGACTTTCGGAGACGGTCCGGAGGAGAATATCGGCTTGTGCATGATCCGCCACCACGTTGGCGGCTCTCCCTCCTTCGATCGTTCCAATATTGAAATGAGTCTCGCCCAGGCGGGAGTCGGTGGGAAACTCGGCTTCCCTTAAACGGTTCAAGATATCGATGAGTTTTTCGATGGCCGATTCTCCCTTTTCCGGATAGGCAGAGTGGGCCGCCACACCCTGTGCAGAAATCCGAGCGTAGACGATTCCTTTGTGAGCGATCACCAGCTCATTGTCGGTGGGCTCCCCGTCAATAAAAAAGGAGCAATCGAGATTCAATTCCTGGACCTTTGCGGCCCCGATGCTATCGGTCTCTTCACCCACCACAAAGAGCAGCCCTAAATCGGAAAAATCCTCCTTGAGTAAGGCCTCTGCGGCACAGATCATAGCAGCGGCTATGCCTTTGGCGTCACAGGAGCCTCGACCGTAGACAAAGCTTTCGTCCTCCCGAGAAGAGACAAAGGGAGGTACGGTATCGATGTGGGTGGTCAGAAGAATCGTCCCTTTTCCCCGGGTGGCCAGGACGTTGAATCGATCAGAGGCGACCTCCTGCCTGAGACAATCCCATCCTTGCCCCTTCAAGAGATCGTACAGAACTTCCCCGACCTCACCCTCCTCCCCCGTGATGGAGGGAACATCTACCAGTTTTCGAGTCAGTTCGATAACGTCAAGCATGGCAGGCCAGCGCGCTTCGCGCGCGTTCCAGGTTTCAAGTTCCAAGTTCCGGGTTTCAGGTTTTGAATTTTGAGTTGCCCGTTTAGGGTCTCAGTTGTCAGCCTTTTCCTTTTCGTATTTCGCACGCACGGTCGTCTTGATTCCGCCGCGTCTGTTGAAGTCGCCAACGACCTCACAGCGAATCGGATCACAGGCGCTGACGACATCGTCCAAAATTGCATTGGTGGCATGCTCGTGGAATATCCCTCGGTCCCGGTAGGAAAGAATGTAGAGTTTCAAGGACTTCAACTCGATGATCTTCTGATCGGGGACATACCTGATGTGAATGGTCCCGAAATCGGGTTGGGCCGTTTTGGGACAGACTGCGGTGAATTCCGGGCACTCGACATCGATCTCGTATTCCCGACCCGGATACTCATTGGGAAAAGTTTCCAATTCCGAAGGCACGATTTGCCCTCCCTGTGAAAAAGAGATTCGGCCCGGTCACTTGACGGAGTGCAGAACACCTCTCATTTGAATGTAGTGTCCCAGATAAGTGCAGATGTAGGAGTAGTCTCCAGGAGGCGGGACCGTGAAAACAACCTCTGTGCGTTGTCCGGCATCAGCCATGGGGGTAAAAGCGAGAATTGCCTTGCTATCAGGAATGTACTCTTTGGCTTCGCCAGCCTGAATGGCTCCGATTCCTATGCTTTCAATGGTGGCCGTATCCTCAGGCCCCACGTTCAACAGCACAAAGTTGTGACGCATTCCCGGATTGGTGGCGATATTATCCATCACCACTTTAAGTTGGGATCCTGCCTTGGCCGTGATCTCCACCATTTCGAAAGCCACCTGGTTGCCCACCGGCTGGAGGATCACTTCTTGCGGCGACTGGGCCTGACCGTAGCCTCCCAGTACGAAAGTCAGAAAACCAACCAGCACAACAGCTAGATACTTATCTCTCATGGGACCTCCCTCAAAAAAATCAGTTCAAGAGCATACCACATCTCAAGCCCGCACATCGTACAGGATTGATTCTACTGCGAAAAGTTCCGAGAGGCCCTCTTGTTAACTCCTGTTGACAGTTTAAAGGGTGCTCTATTTGCCTTGTTTTTAAGGGTTTCTGCGGAAGTCCAGGAAGCGTGTCAACTGTGGTTTCCAGCCGGTGGTTATGCCCGATAACCCGGTTTGGGTCTGGGTTTGGTGCAGAGGGAAGGAAAGAGGGTGTCAACAGGGATTCACACTTTCGAGCACCCGGAGGGCCACTAAATGTGGTGTCTCCAAGGCGGGTTCAACATATTACGTTGTGGAAAACCTTAACCCCAATATGTGCTCGAAAACGGATTGGCATGGGTCTTGCTAGAGAGGGAAGAGAAGGCACTTATTAGGTTTTGAAAACTGCATTCTACTAGGGGGTACAATGATCAATTCACGCTCTGCTGTTTTTCATCTGAGGAAGTGGACATGTCCTCATTCTCTCTGCGGGGGATTTGGACGTGGTTAATCCAACAGAGGTTCTCAAGAGTTCTCGAATTTCGCTCCACACGGAGACCTGCCAGGCTTTCGTCGGAAGAAAGAAGGTCGATCTGACCATCACCGAGTTCAACCTGCTGGCCTGCTTTCTGAAGAGTGGGGGGACGACT
>JAZFTY010000303.1:0-6362 GCA_036446935.1 Acidobacteriota bacterium
GGCGCCAGGAGACCACTGATGTTGCCTGCAAAATTTTGAATGGAAGCCAGAGAAGCAACGGCTCCGGGTGGTGCCAGATCAATGGGAACGGAATTGGCCGATGCCGTCGTCATTCTCAGAAATCCCATGCTCAGGGTTAAAAGAGTCACCGTCAACCAGGTCTGGGTGATAAAGGCTGCGCTCACCACCAGGACGGTGGCCATGGTTAATCCCGTGGCAATCATGCCCTTACGCGAAGCTGTCCTGCTCACACCGCGCCGGATCAGATGATCTCCCAGCCATCCTCCCGCAACCACCCCGATCATCCCCATCCCGAAGAGCAAACCGGTGAGGATTGCGGTATTCCCCAGGGTCATATCCAGCTCTATTGTCAGATAACCCGGAAACCATTTCATGAAAAAGTAGTAGGCGTAAAGATAACCCATTTGCCCCAGCGCGATTCCCCAGGTTGACCGATATCCCAAAAGCGCCGACCAGGGGATCTTGACTTCATCGCTTTCCTGCTCAACCGGGCTGGGCGCGACGGGGTCCTGTGCCCCTTCCCTGGGGTAGAGGGAAAGCCAGGTCAGGCTGAACAGCAAGCTGAGGCCACCAAAGGCGTAGAACACCCATTCCCACCCCAAACCGCTGATCAGAACAGCAGCCATCGCGGGTCCGATGGCCAGACCCACCTGACCTCCAAAAAAGCAGAGACCCACCGCCGTGGCCCGCTGATCAGGACCCATCCAACGAGAGATACAGGCTGCCTGTGCGGGAATTCGCATGCTGTGCCCCAGTCCAAACAATGCACGCATGACAAAGAACATGGAGGCGGTGGAAGCAAGAGGCAGAGCCATGGTCCCCATACCCCACACTCCCGCCCCCATTCCCACAATCAGCCAGGGGCCGAATCGGTCCACGATGGGACCGACGAACAACAGGGAGCCCGTGTAGGCCCAGTTCCAACCCGACAGAATAAAGCCCATCGTTTGGGGAGAAATGTCGTAGAGTTCCATCAAGGTCGGCGCCACCATCGCCATGGCAATACGGATGAGATCGGTGACAAACGCCATTCCTCCCACCAGACCTACGACCAGCCACTTTTTCATGGCTTCTCCTGGGCAGGCACAGGGGGTTGGGCACCCCCAGGCACGTCCACTCCAAGATCATCTCGCCCCTGTCCATGGGCTGGAGGCGTGTAAACTCCGCGCTCCTGCAGGCGGCGTATGCTTTCCTGCAGATGCTTGTCCCTCACCGGTCGAGCCTGGGGCGGTTCATCCATCCAAAGATTCTTCGGATAGATCGGCTCTTCATAGATGGTCCGATACACTTCCACACGCAGGTCCTTCATCCAGTTTCCAAAATAGGCATTGGCCCGATAGTAGCGCAGCGCCTCAATATCGATGATGGCACTCACAAAGCTGTAGTCGCCCGCCTGGTGCTCGGCCACCACCTTGCCCATGTAATCGACAATCTGCGTCTTTCCACCGAACACGTCCATGGGAACCTTCGAGTCCCGGTTGAGATACCAGGCGCCGCAATTCGGTGCCACCACATAACAGGTGTTGTCCAGCGCCCGCGACCTGTTGTGAATTTCGTACCAACCCATCCCCACCCAGGGCTCCGGGTAACTCGGCATATAGAGGAGTTCGGCTCCGTTCATGGCCAGCCCTCGGGCTATCTCCGGATAGGATCGATCCATGCAGATAAGGGTCCCAATCTTTCCAATAGCCGTGTCGGCAACAGGGAAAAACGCATTCAAATCGGATCCGTAGCGCTTTGTGAAACTGTCCCAGATGTCATGAGGCGTCGTGGAATGCTCGTTCCGATAGACCTGATTCTTGTGATAGCGATGGATGACTTCGCCCTCCGGGTCGAGGATAAAGGCGATGTTAAAGTAGCGGTCGGGGTGGAGCTTGGAGTCTCGAGCTCGACACTGGCCGGCAATGAAAGTCCGGTGCTCTTGTGCCTTCTTACGAAGCTGGTCCAGTTCCGGACCGGGGAACTCGTTAAACCATTCGTTTGCGGCAACGGCATGGTCAAAGCCAAGCCGGGAATCGGCAAAGGTTTGAATGGCCGCCTCCCCCAGAGTGACCAGCTTGACCGGATATTGTAGGGCCGCCATCCAAATGGCTGCGTCCATCGCTTCGCATATGGTCTCGATGTTCTTGTCCCAATCCTGGGGCGTCTGACAGTTGTGGTGGGGCGTTTGCAACGCCACCGCAGTGTACGGTTCAATCATGAGTGGGCTCCTCCTTTGGCATTCTTCATCAAACGTGTCCTCACACATTTAAATATGGCGGGATACCGGCTAGAATGCTAATACTCGAACCGACTAAAGACAAGGGAGGTCAAGATGAGGGAGGTCAAAATGAAACGAAAAGTCAACGTCACTCTGGTGTTTATTGTATCGGCAATTCTCGTGATGTCCTGTCAGGTGGAAGACAATACAAACATTACTGTCGTACAGGCCGGATTGCTCATCGACGGCACCGGGAACCCACCCCTGCGAGATGTGCTGATTTTCATCGAGGGTAACAGGATCACCCAGGTCACTCAACAAGAGGAGATCCCCCCGGGTGCAACCGTGATCGACGCATCCCAACAGGTGGTAATACCGGGCTTGATCGACACTCACGTCCACCCCGGCGACCGGGCGAATGCCGGACCGTCTCCCGAGTACGCAGCTTCGGTTCGCCGGCATCTCAAACAAGCCTTGGACTTCGGCGTGACCACGATCTTCAGTCTTGGCCTGGATCCGGACTCCAACTTTGCCATCAGAGACGAAAGCTGGGGTGATGATTTTGATGGATCACGCATGTTGACGGCCGGTACCGGCTTTACTGCCGTGGGCGGCCACCCCACCCAATTGGGCTCGGACTTGCCCAACCAAATCGACGATCCCGCCCAGGCCCGACAACGCGTTCAGGAATTAGCTGCTCAAGGGGTCGACGGCCTCAAAATTTGGGTGGCGCCGCTCAGCGGCCTGCCTACCATAAAGGCGGAGGTGTCGCGAGCCATCATCGATGAAGGACACAAACACAATCTCAGAGTCTTTGCCCACCTCAACACAGCCGAGGATACCCAGACCCTGGTCGAGGCCCAGCTAGACGGAGTGACTCACATTCCCGGGGACAGCTATGAAGAGGAAACCATCCAGCTCATGTTAAGACAGGGAACGACGGTGGCCCCGATGCTTGTGCAGAAGAAAAAGGGACTGGTCTTCTCAGAGGACAGCGAGCTGTTTGAAGACCCCTTCGTCCGGCGAGTACTGGGCCAAGAGGTGGATAAGTTAAAAGAAGCCCTTGCCCAGACAACTCCGGAGGCTCTGGAGAGATGGTCTCAAAGCTACCAGCAGGGCAAGGAGAATGTGCTGCGATTAAAAAACGCGGGGGTGAGGTTGGCCGTGGGCACCGACTCCAATACCAGCTTCGCTCCCGTGGGCCTCATCACCCATAAGGAAATCGAAACCCTGGTGGAGGCGGGCTTGAGTCCTATGGAGGCTCTGGTTGCAGGGACTCGTGGATCGGCCGAATGGGCCGGCGTCTCCGACAGGTTGGGGACGCTTGAAGCAGGCAAGTTGGCGGATATGCTCATCCTGGAGGAGAACCCTCTGGACAACATCAGGAACACGCGGAAGATCGCCAAGATTATTCTGGGAGGACGGGTTGTAGAATAAGGGGACGTGTTCCTTCTTTATTTCTTGCCGCTGTAGTAGCCCTGCCGAGTCCTCACCCGGCCCTTGTCGATATCGACCTCAACTTTAATTTTCCGGAATTTTCCGTCCTTTTCCCGATTAGTGGGGACATAAGCGATGGTGTAAAGGCTGCGCATCTCTTCTGCGATCTTGGCAAAGGCCTCTCCCAGATCGCTCAAATTACCGGCCGCGTCGAAACGAGCTCCTCCCGTTACCTCAGCCAAGTCGCTGAGGTAGCTGCGGGCCTTCATGTACTCTCGCTGCACTTGCTCCCTGCGCGAATCATCCGGGTAACGACCGCCGGGGTCTCCAGGATATCGCTGGGGAGTGGGCTGCGGCATGGGAAAGGGAAAGGGAAAGGGGCTGGCAGTCGGAGTGCCTAACGGTCCCGGACTTCTCGAGCTGGGATTTCGCAACCCCGCCAGAGTATCGGCTTCGGTGTTAAAAAAAATCGGATAGATGGTGACTTCCGCCTCCTTGGCCATCTCCACGGTTTCCTTGGCCGAAGAGGTTGGACTGGTCGTGTCCACACCATCGGTAAAGAGCACCATCACTTTTCTATACGGCTGCTCCCGAAGCTGCTCCAACCCTAGATAGACCGCTTCAAAGAGCTGAGTGCTTCGTCCGGAACGAGTCATCTTGATGGCTCGTTCGACCGCTTGCTTGTTTTGAGTAAAGTCGGTATCCAGATAAACATCATCGTCAAAGGAAATCACCATCACCTCGTCATCGGGATGAATCTGATCCAGGAACTCAATGGCGGAATCCTGAATCCTGGCCAGCTTGCCCACCGTGCTGTAACTGGTGTCCAGCAACAGTCCGACACTAAAGGGAGCATCCACAGGGAAAAAGTTTTGAACCACCTGCTCCTCCCCGTCCTCAAAGATGCGGAAGTTTTCCTTCTGCAAACCCGTCAACGGTTTTCCGTTCCGATCGGTAACCAGCACATTGACGACGATCGTTTCGACATTAACCGTGAACCGTCCGCTGGATTCCTGGTCCTGATCTTCCTGAGGAGTGGCTCCGGGTGTACCCACAGAGAACACCGCTAAGCCCACGATACCTATAAAAAGGATAGGGAGAGTCTTCCACTTGAGTTTCATAGCCTAAGCTCAATCACTACGATGACGTTGGCAGGTAGGAGTTGCGGGGCGATCCCTGATTCGCTCGAGAGCAAGGTTCTCGCTAGGGATCTCGTCTGAACACCACAAAGAATTTCTCATCGAAGAGATCGATCTCCTGCATCACCGGGAAGCCGGCGGCAGCCATCCATCTCCGCACCTGCTCCTGAGTAATGTGCATCTCAGGCTGATTCCGGTGAGGGCCGTCGGGGCGATCAAAGAACATGTCAATAACGACGACGCGACCGTCGGGCTTCACATAAGTGGCTAGCGTCTTGAGGTAGGCCTGGCGTCTTTCAATGTGATGAAGGACATCATGAAAAAAGGCGACATCGACTGGCGTGGGCAAGTTGGGATCTTCGAATTCTCCCAGCACCGGCTGAATGTTTGTGACCTGTTCCTCCCTGGCCCGTTGGGCGATGTGATCGAGGAGACCTTGATCGACATCAACGGCCAGGAGTGTCCCTGTGGGAGCCACCGCCTGTGCCAGCGGTCCGGAAAAAACACCCGTTCCGGCACCGATGTCGGCTACCACGTCCCCTGGTTTCAAATTCAGGCGCGATACCACTTCCTCGATTTTCAGCCCCGAGACCCTCTGTTCTCGGTCCAGGACGGTGGCCCAATCGTCAGCCGAGCGGCTTCCCAACTGAGCGGAAGCCTCGGACAGACCGACGACAAGCACCAGCAAGCCCAACAATCCAATCTTTGGGAGATCTTTCAAAGTCATCATCCTGGCTCTCCTTCCTTCGAAGTCAAGACACTGAAAACAGGAATTAGCTTCGAGCGGATCTCCTCGATCGATCCCTCGAAATGTACGCCGAACGCTCCGGCCCCTCCGTGTTCGATGAGCTCCGAGATGGTGTGGACCACTCTGGAAGACAGCTTGCCTTCCAGCTGAACGACTCCCTCCTCAGCTTCAAAGGTAAGTGCTACTTCGGCGCCTTCAGGAGGGACAGCGCTGACTTCGGAGACCAATGCGCCGCCGAAGGAAATGTTGGCGATCAGCCCCTTGGTGAGGCCGTCTTCCCACTTGACCGAACAGGGCATGGAAACCCGCCAGCGTCTATACTGGCGCCTTTCTTTCATCGTGAGTGCAATGCTAGCTCTTGAGGTGTTGAAAGGCAATGGAAAATCACCGCTGTGCGCGCTCGCCGTGCAAATGAGGAGAAAAACAATGAGAAAGAAGAAAAGAAACTAGAAGCCAGAAACCATAAGACAGGAGCAGGAGGCAGGGCACGGCAAAACCTGGAACCTGGAACTTGGAACTTGGAACTTGGAACGCGCGCGAAGCGCGCTCTACCGGTGCAGCGAGTAGGTAATCTTTAAAATCAGGGAGCGGTCGGATTCTCCAGAAAAAACACCGTCGGTAAAACGGGTCTCATTGTAAACGATGAAGAAATTGTCGATGGTGCGGAAGATGTAGTTGAAGCGTACTTGGAGTGCCGCCAGTTGCCCCGTACTGTTGTATTGGAGAAATGTCGAGGTGAGGAGGCTATTGGTAAAGGAGATATCGGCACGCAGCCCAAAGAGATGGGTGTTGAAAGATCCCTCGATCAGATCGATAT
>JAZFTY010000304.1:0-2562 GCA_036446935.1 Acidobacteriota bacterium
CCCTAGGGTCTATTGCTCTGGTACGTCGATTGCTTGTTACACAGGAAATTCTTTTATGAATCATTGAGTACGGTTGTGGATACGGTCTTGCTTGGGAGGGCAGGCTTGCCACCACTCAACGTTTTGCAAAGCGAACCGATCATTTTTTCTTCTACTCTCCAGGAGGACAAGGAAATGCATCGGAATTTCGCCGATGAAGGGGGAGTTGACTTGTTTTCTGCACGACTTAGAGGGCGCACTGAATCTAGCTTCTCCATAAGGCCAGGGTCTCCCCAAGCCATGTGCTCCATGAGGCCAAATCCTGGGCATTCACCAATGACAAGGCGCTTGCAATCGGGCTTTACTCTCCTGGAGCTGGCCGTGGTCTTGGTTGTTGCAACTGTGATTCTCAGCATCACCATCCCAAAGTTTGAGCAATACCTGGATTTTTACCGTCTGAGCGCTTCGGCTGACCTGGTGGCAAGCGAATTAAGTGCGGGTCGCGCCATGGCCATCTCGCGAAACTGGATCTACGACGTGAATGTGGACGCAGGCAGCAGCACCATTCAGATCATTGACCCCTATGATTCCGACAATTCTCCACGAACCGAGAAGTCCCTGCAGTCGGGAAACACGTTTTCATCAGTTCCGGTCAATCGGATACGGTTTTATTCTCGCGGTCATGCCCGCGCGGGAACCATTGTGTTGGTCAACCAATCGGGTTATGCCATCTCGATTGTTGTCAGTCCCTCAGGAAGGATTAATCAGAGCTGAAGGCTATGAATCAGTCGAGGATCTCAAAGGACAGCGGCTTCACCTTAATCGAAAGCATGATCGCCTTGGCGGTCTTGGCCATAACCCTGCTGGGACTGGGCCAGCTGGTCTCCACCGCAGTTCGGCAAAACGCTTCAACTCGGTTTGAGACCATGGGAGTTCTGATCGCCCAGGAGAAGCTGGAGGCCCTGAGAGGGGAGTACAACAGGGAGTTGGAATTGGAGACCGGTTCGAGTGACCTTACGGCCGGTTCGCACGGGCCGGAGACCCTGATCATGGAAGCACCTGCGGGCAGCAGCATGGGAGACAGCGAGTTTGAAGTCTCCTGGACGGTCATCATCGCTGGGCCCCAAAAAACCGTCAATGTGACCGTAGAACCTCAGGTCTCAAACCAGCTGATCACGGACTTGAGCATGACTACAATCTTTGTACCATGACTTCAGCACGAACTCCCTTGAACACCTGCTGTCGAGGCTTCACCCTTGTCGAACTAGTGATTGCCAACGCGGTCCTTGTGGTTGCCGCCGGGGCCATGTTCTCCCTTTTTTCCCAGAGCCAGCACTCCTTTGAGTCCCAGCAGCAAATCCTGGAGGTGACTCGGCAAGCCCGGGCTGCCATGTTTCAGGTGAGCTCCTATCTCCGACAGGCGGGAAATGATCCAGAGGGGTATCTCCGGGACAACGACATTCCACCTATTGAACTTCTGGGAACCAACTACATCCGAATCAACAGCGACATTACCGGATCGGTGCCGGCTGCCAGTGCTGATCCCCTGGAGGCCACCGGCAATCCTGACGGGACCTTGGACAACCTCTATGAACGGGTGGAGATTCGCTACAATGCCTCCCAGGAACGCCTTTACCTGGATATGGGCTACGGTTCGGACGTTCTTGCTGAGAACCTATCCTTTGGCTTCACTTTCCTGGATATTAGCGGAAACGAAACCGCCAATGAAGACGACATTGTTCGGGTCCAAATCAATGTGGTTGCAGAGACTGAAGAATTGAATCCACTGACTGACCAGGTTCAAAGTATCACCCTGCAATCGGAAGTGATGCTGCGAAGCCAATCCTTTGACGTCTTTGCTAATTAGCCCTCGTTTCTGAGAGAGAATCTCATGCAAGAGAAACCTGTCATGAAAAATGAATCGGGCGCCGCTCTTTTGATCGTGACCATTCTCTCCGTGTTGCTGGCCCTGTGGGGCATGTCCATGATCTTTGACAGCATGACGGAGTTCTCCATGAGTCATGAACTCGAGAACCAAAAGAAGGCTCGAGTGAATGCCGAAGCAGGGTATAGCGCTCAGAAGAACGCCCTGCGAATGGCGGATCTGACGGCCCTTTTGCAATCCACAACCCCGGTTCCAAGATATATGAATTACCCGGTCCCCACTCCGGGGACGACGGCCGACGAGTATTTTCAGCGAAACCCTATCGCTCCCAAGCAAGCGATGAATATTGATTTCGAGAATCCACCCAGCCGAATGGCCACCCTGACGGTCAATGGCTTCTTGACCCCTGGTGAGGGCGTGTCGCTGGCTGATGGCGGAAGATACTGGGCCAAAATCAGTGATAACGACGATGGGGATGGTGATCCGACCAGCGATGTGGATGGGATCGTTTATCTTCGTGCCCTGGGGATCCAGAGGATTGGCGCAGGGCAGATCTCAACTTATGGGGGAACGGTTAAAAACTCGGTGGGCATTATCGAGGGGGTGTTGAAGCGGGACCAGACACTGGAGTTCAACTCAACTTTTACCATTTACGGTCCTGACGCTCTACCCTCATCGGGAACGAACCTGTTTGCGGG
>JAZFTY010000305.1:0-2821 GCA_036446935.1 Acidobacteriota bacterium
CCAGAGACTGGAATTTGAAGCGCTTTTCACCTGGCGAAAATCCCTCGATCACCCCCTCCTGGTTCCTGTTTATGATTTCGCCTTCAGGGGAAGACGAGTCGGTCTTGTATCAGAACTTGTGGAGGGTGATCCTGTTTCGAAGATACTCAGAACTGGAGATTCGTGTAAGCAACCTCGATTCTTGGCGCTTCAACTTGCGGAACTGCTTGCTTATTTGCATCGAAGAGATTTCTTGTGTGGATGGATGAAACCGACGCAGCTGTTTGTTCAGTCGGAAGGCCGATTGAAAGCGAACTTTTTGGTGCCCGAAGGAAAATGCAATGGCGGACCGGGAAGAGGTGCCTGGATTCGCTATTGCGCACCCGAGTTCTTGACCCATGGAAGGGTAAGCCGGCAGACCGATCTCTACTCTTTAGGGATGGTGCTCTATTATCTTTTCACGGGACATCAGCCTTACGTTGAACGGGATTTAGATTCTCTGAAGCGAAAGCAGCTGGTGGCTCTTCCGATCCGCCCCCGAAAACTTAATCCGGATGTCCCTTCTGATATCGAGCAGCTGATTCAGGACTTGATTCAAAAGGATCCCCGGGTCCGTCCTTCATCTGCTGAATACGTGGCTGCAGTTTTGAAGAAAAGCGGTGATTCCGGGTTGAACAGAGTGCCTCGATTCCGTTCGATTCTTGTAGGAAGGGAGGTTGAGCTGGCCAATTTTCGGAGGTTGAGCCGACAATACCTCGCTAGTCCTGCTTCCTGCTTCATCGCTATTAGTGGTGTGAGCGGAATCGGAAAAACTAGCTTGATGGAAAATTTTGAAACGATCACAAAGATCGACAGGACGACGACCTATTCGGTGAGTCATCATCCGGGTTCCGGTGCGCTTGAAGTATTCACCCAGCTTTTCAATAGGATCGTGGATGAATCTGAGACTCCGATTTCGAGAATCGCTTGGCAGGAGAAGGCCGACCCAACTGGTTTCACTCAGAAGTTCCTTCAACTTTTGACACAAGTCTCCAACGGCCGGCCCATGATCTTATGTGTCGATGATCTGCAATGGATGGATGAGGGATCTCTTGCTATTTATCGTAAGATTTTTGAGAGTGCGGAACTGCCCATTATGGTGATCGGGAACTACCGGGTAGATGAGCCGCCTGGATATTGGGAGCAGTTAAGAGCTGAGCTGGGTCAGAGGAAAGTGTTGACCGAGTTTAGTCTTCGTGCTTTGGAGGATCAGAAAGTCAGAGATCTGATGAGCAATCTCTTGGGCGATATCCCTTCAGAAGATCTATTCAAACAGGTTCTGTCTCAGTGTGCCGGCAATCCCTTCTATATCTATGAATTCTTAAGATTCTTGCGGGAGACAGATGAACTTTCCTTTCATTCTCATTCTGGGCACTGGCAATGGCAGCCAAGGCAGAAGAACTCTAGAATTCCCGGCACGGTGATCGAAAACATCCGAGCTCGCCTGCAAGGGATCGGCCCGGGGCATTCGCAGCTTTTGGAGTATTTGTCGGTATTGGAAAGGCCGGTCCGGGTCGACTGGTTGGCGCAGATTCTGAAGATGCAGGTGATCGATCTGGAAGAAGGGCTCACCCTCCTGGACCGCTTGGACTTTGTTTCCATCTCAGGCAGTCTCGATGAGCCTGTCGTGATTCTCAGTCACGATTGGCTGGGCCGAGTGCTCCGGAGCAGTCTGGCAGTCCGAAAAAGAAAGGCCATGCATGCACGGATCGCCGGTTTTTTGGAGGCTGAATGCTCCAAGTCGAAGTATCCACCGCTACGGGAGGCTCTGGTACGCCACTTCCTGGGGGCTGGAGATGGTTCGAAGGTGAGAAAGCATATCTGGGAAGTGATCGAATGGTTGGAACAGCGCCACCTGTATAAGGCAGCAGCAGAGTTGGTCGGGCAAGCATTGAAGTCCAAGGCCCTACCGAGAGGTCATTGGAAGTGCGTTCGGAAAGCGGCCGAGTTGTTCTACCTGGCTGGGGAGCTGGACAAGTGTGTTTCTCTGTCCAAACGATTTCTTTCCGAATCTCCCCAGCTGGGCGACGAAAGGAAAGCCTTTATCTATTGGCTTCTGGCACGAGCCTACCTGATCAAGGGTCGGGCAAAGGTCGCTACCCATTACCTTGAACAAGCCCTTCCTCTGCTCAAGGAAGGTGACGATGAAGAGCTTTTCGCAGAGGTTCAGGGGCACTTGCTGTGTTGTCTGACTTCATTGGGAGAGTACGCAAGAGCGGAAAAAATGGCCAAACACCTGCTCCATAAACTCTCGAAGGACGAACGCTCAGTGTGGGTCAGTAAACAGTGCCATGCTCTTTGCTACTACCATGGATTGCGAGGGGATGTGCGCGGGGCTGTTGAATGGGAGGTGAGATCCATTCAGGCGGCTCTGAAGGAAGGTAAACTTGTGCCCTCCACTGGTAGAATTCAGAATCTTGCCTTCTTCAACCTGGAAATTGGAAGATTCATCCTCGCGGAGAAGCTTGCTCGCTACAGTCTACAGTTGGCTGATGAGATAGAGAATCACGAGCTTGTGCTCTACGCCAGGGGCACTCTGTGTTGCGTCAGACGTAAATTGGGCCAGCATCAGAAGGCCAATTGCGTTCTTCTCGAAATCCAGTCCATTAATCAAAGGTCAAACCGAAACGCGCATATCGAAGCAGAGCTTTATATTGAACTCGCCAAGAACTCCAATTATCAGCTCCTTCCGGAACGCGCCCTTTTCTACCTGAAGAAATGCCGGGACATCCTGGGCAGGGATGCGTTTCACCACTCTTCTGTTGATGCCACCCTGGCACTTGCTTGGACCTGGGTTGTGGTG
>JAZFTY010000306.1:0-2227 GCA_036446935.1 Acidobacteriota bacterium
CTGCATGTCGGCCAAAAATGGGGTGGCGCTTCTTTTTGACAACATCAAGGGTCACGCCAACACCTTTTGTAAGAAACTCTTTACCAACTCGGTCTCTTCCTACGGGCGCTTCAACCTGGCCTTCGGTCTCCCCAAGGATGCTAGCACCAGAGAATTGGTCCTGACCATGAAGGAGG
This sequence comes from Acidobacteriota bacterium, assembly GCA_036446935.1. Lineage (GTDB taxonomy): Bacteria > Acidobacteriota > UBA6911 > RPQK01 > JADFOI01 > JADFOI01. The sequence goes on from JAZFTY010000306.1 coordinate 177, forward strand.
GATACAAAAAGAGCATCTCGCCTAAGGAAGTCTCCACAGCGCCCCACAAGCAAAATATCCTCAAGGGGAAGGACATCAACATCGAGGAAATCCCCGTGCCCAAATGGCACCTGTGGGACGGCGGACGATTTATTAACACCTTTGCCCCTGTGATCACCCGTGATCCCGATGTTGGCCGCTATAACATGGGTATCTACCGGGGCATGAACGCCGGCCCCAAACATGTTTCCTGTCTCATGGCTCCTTCCCAGGGTTGGGGCGATCACTATAGCAAGGCTCAACAGCGCCAGGAGCCCATGAAAGTGGCCTTTATCTATGGGTGCAATCCCCTGCTCACCATCCTGGCGGGCAGCGCTTTTGGGCGGCTGGTTTCCGAGTACGATGTTTACGGCGGACTCGTGGGCGAGCCGCTGGAACTGGTTCAATGCGAGACCAGTGATCTGATGGTACCGGCCTCCGCAGAGATGGTGATTGAGGGAACCATGTCCTGGGACCCCAAGGATTTCAAGATGGAAGGTCCTTTTGCAGAGCACTGTGGCTACTACGGAGGGGGGTATTCTTTGAAACCCACGGTGGAGGTGGATTGCATTACCTATCGAGATGATCCGATCTTTCAGGGTTCTTGCGAGAGCATTCGTCCCGGCTGGCCCACGGAGGATGCCTACATCACCTCGCTTTCAAGTTCTGCTCTGGTCTGGAACCACCTGGAGGCATGCGGTGTTCCCGGAGTCACGGATGTGTGGATGAACCTGGACGGACCGTTTTTCATGATCTACGTTCAAATCCGGCAGAGTTATCGCCATCAGGCCAAGCAGATCGCCTCCGCCATTTGGGGAATGTCGTTTGCCAACTGGGCATTCAAGATTGTCATGGTGGTTGAAGAAGACATCGATCTCCGCGACCATGGCCAGCTGGAGTGGGCCCTTTGCACTAGGGTCAATGCGGACATGGGAGATTTGGTGATCTTCAAGAACCACTTTGGCTCGGTTCTGGATCCCAGCACCCCCTTTGAAGAGCGGGATCTCATGAAGTTTGGATCCGGTAAGTGGGCCAGGATGCTGTTTGACGCCACCCGGAATTGGGATTTGGGCGGCCGGCCCTTCTGGAACAACCAGGTGTTCCCACCCGTGGTGGTTCTTTCCAAGGAAGAAGAGGAGCTGGTGCAAGGCCGCTGGGAGGAATACGGATTGGGCGACATCAAGTATGAACCGCGGATGGAAATTGACAAGAATGAGGATCTCAAACAGCGCTACGCTTTCAACTCTCGGCCCACCCCGGAGTATTTGGAGGACCACGGCGGTTTGCACGCCATTTCTAAGAAAAAGCCCTCCGAGTAGAGCAGGCTAAGTCATGGAATCGAGAAGGGATAAGTAGAAATGAGAATGTCCAAGATCCGTTTTTCCGTTCCGGCAGCACTTTTTTTCGGGTTCGTTGTCTTGCCTTCGCAGCTGGTTTTTTCCCAGGAGACGGACCAGCCCCATCCGGAAGCCCAGCCGGCGGGGAATGCTCTTCAGGTCACCCTGGGGCGCGACTCACCCAACTTGGGCGGCAACGTTTTCAGAGATGCCTTCCTCTCTTACACTTTGAACAACGCAACAGGGATCACAACCGGAAAGCTGACCTCGGACATTTCCTTTCCCAGCTCAGAAGGCATCGCCTTTGAGCGGGCCGAGTTGACTCCTGAGGTGGAGGCCTCCGGAGCCACCCTGGAGATTGAGGTGTCTGAGGGAGAAGACGATGTGAGCCGCGTCAAGATCACGATTTCGGGCACCGGTGGTCTTCCCGACGGCATTATTGCCAACCTGGTGTTCAAGGTCATCAAGGAGTTTACCTTTGAAGAAGTGGGAACCGACGAGCACCTGATCACGCTGGACAACTCGGTCTCAGCCTGGGATACAGACGAAAAGGAAATTACCGACGTGATGGGCGAACCGGGTGGAATCGATCTTGCCTATGCACCGGTGGTCTTTGCCTGCTTGTTCTACATGCACTAGCCGGTACTATTCATAAGTTCTCTACTACAGCAGCGAAACCATCCGCCCTGACTGCGT
>JAZFTY010000307.1:0-3951 GCA_036446935.1 Acidobacteriota bacterium
ACCCAGTAGCCCATGGGCAAACCCAGGATCACGCCGAGCAGTCCCAGTAAACTCACCTCTCCCAGGATGAGGCCAAACACCTGGGCTCGGGTGGCCCCCACCGAACGCAGCAGACCAAATTCCAGGCGTCTTCTGAGCAAAGATGCCTGGGTGCTGGTATAGATGAGAAACAAACCCACGAACAGACTGATCCAACTAAGGGCCGTGAGGTTCAAGCGGAAGGCCCCCATCAAGTCAGCCGCCTGTTCTTCCCTCTGCCGGGGGGTCACGATCTGAACCGAGGGACCGAGTCGATTCTGAAGACGCAAGATCAGTTCCTCGGAGTGGGTTCCTTCCTGGATCTGGACATCAATCTGATGAATCCGTCCCGAGGTTCCCAGCAGACCTTGAACCTGAGCAATGTCCATGACCGCCAGTTTACGGCTGGCCAGGGGGCTCACCTTTTTGAAATCGACCAAGGCACCGATCACCAGTTGCACCCGGCGCGTACCACTGGTCACGTCGATGGGGTCTCCGATGGACCACCCCATCTCCTGGGCCAGAGAGGGCGTCACCGCGATCCATCCCGGTTCGAAAAGGGCTTGGGAAAGATCTGCGGGCGAACTGTTCCAGGGCAGGCGAACCGGAGCAAGGAGATCCACTCCGAAGACCTGGAGAAAGAAAGCATCACGATCGGCCAGGGCAACATCGATCTGATAAAGCGGCCAGGCGGCAGCCACCCCCTCAGTGGCCAGCACCTGGCTGTAGAGTTCCTCGGGAAAAGTGGTGGTTTGACCCAAAACCGTGAGATCCACTTCTCCACTCACGGCTTTGATTCCAGCCGAAAAGGCCCCAATGGCATTTCGGTTGATGATCTGAATGGCCACCACCGAGGCCACCCCAAGAGCCACCCCCAAAACGGAGAGCAGGAAAAGGCTGGGCGCCTTCCGAAGGTGAGCGATCCATGCGGCCATAAAATAGCGAATCACGATGGGTTCAGGACTCCACTCTGGAGCCTCCAGACCTCGTCGGCGAGGCTTGCCAACTCCGCACTGTGGGTCACGTAAACGAGGGTATGGCCTTCCTTGGAAGCAAGTTTCAGCATGAGATTCATCACCACGCCACTGTTGGCATCATCGAGGTTACCGGTCGGTTCATCGGCAAGCAGTAACCTGGGCTTTCGGAGAAGGGAGCGACAGATGGCTACCCTTTGCATTTCACCACCGCTCAGTTCCTGAATGTTGTCCTCCGCCCGATCCAGCAATCCCACTTCTTCCAACAGCTCGGATGCTCGTTCCTCGAATTCAGACACTCCTGCGCCTGCAATGAACCCGGGCAAACACACATTTTCCCGAACCGAAAGATGGGGCAACAAATAGAAGAATTGGAAAACCAGTCCGATTTCCTGGCGCCTTACCAGCGTCCGAGCACGGTCGGACAAGGCGGCAAGATTGCGGCCTCGGATGGAGACCTCCCCTTGGGTCGGAACATCGATTCCCGCTGCCAGATGAAGCAAAGTGGATTTACCACTTCCACTTCTTCCCACGATGGCCACCTTGAGCCCGGGCGGAATGTCGAAGGAGACCTCTCGGAGGGCGAATCGGCTCTCTCTGGAAGAAGAGTCATAGACTTTGCTGACCAGGCGAAAGGTGAGGGCCGGGGTGGCGGTCATGGCGAAAGCCGTTCAAGCTGCCATGGGCCACCGGATTGCCGCTTGTAAAGGAATCGGTCGTGCAAACGATCCGACCGACCCTGCCAGAACTCAATGGTGTCTGGAGAGAGTCGGTATCCTCCCCAATAGGAAGGTACCGGGACTTCACGTCCCTCATACTCTGCCATCAATTGCTGAAACCGCTTTTCCAGTACCTCTCGGCTGGCAACCACTTGACTCTGACTGGAGGTCAGAGCGCCGATCTGGCTTCCCCGGGGACGGGTTCGAAAATAGGCTTCAGATTCCTCTCGGGAAACCATGCTGACCGTTCCCGTGATGCAGATTTGTCGTTCCAGTTGGCGCCAGTAAAAAACCAGCGCTGCGTTTGGATTCTCGGCAAGTTCCATACCCTTGCGGCTTTCATAGTTGGTATAAAAGACAAACCCGGCTTCATCAAAGTCCTTGAGCAAGACCATCCTGCTGGAAAGCCTTCCCTCTCGGGTTGCTGTGGCCAGGCTGACCGCTTCCGGAAGAACCGGCTCAGCCTCCGAGGCCTCCTGAAACCACTGCTCAAACATTTTAAACGGATTGGGATCCACGTTCTTCCGGGTAAGTCCTGGGGTCTCTCTAGGAGATTTGGGTAGCATTGGAAAAGTCTATTATGACGGAGTCCCTTGAGCAAGCAACCCGCGGATCAACCTTCCGCCCGGAGAACCTCCAGCGGCGAACGATCGGACAATCCCCGACTGTTGATGATGCCCACCAGGAGAGTCAGCCCCACGACAACCCCCAGGATCACCAGAAGCGGTCCTACTGTCACCACGAAGTCGGCCTTAAAAACGAAGAAGGCCAATGCCCAACTGGAAGCGACGGCCAGGGCCACACCCGTGACGGCAGCAAAGATTCCCAAGAAAAAATACTCGATAGCCAGGATCTTGGTGATCTGCTTTCGGGAAGCTCCCAGTGTTCTCAGCAGCACACTCTCTCGGGTGCGCTGATAGCGACTGCTCACAACGGCTCCCACCAACACAATGATCCCCGTCAAGATGCTGAACAGGGCCATGGTGCGAATGACAAAAGCCACCTGACCCAAAACAGTGTCCAGGGTGTCCAGAACCAGTGCCAGATCAATCGAAGAAACATTGGGAAAGCGTTGCAACACCTTCCGCTGCAACTCCGCAGAGGCCTCAGGCCCGGGGACCTGGGTCATCAACACGTGAAATTGAGGAGCCTCCTCCAGAACCCCGGCCGGGAAGACCAGGAAGAAGTTGGTTTGGAAACGCCGCCAGTCCACCTTCCGAGTACTCCCCAACCGGGTCTCAATGGGCACTCCCTGAACATCGAAGACGAGACTGTCCCCTATAGAAACATTCAAATCTCTTGCAATCCCTTCATCCAGGGAGACCCGCACCGGATCAGAAGGGTCTTCCACTCGAGGTTGCAGGGTGCCGCTGATCAGCTCCTCGGAATCGATCAAGCTCTCTCGGTAGGTGGCACGATATTCTCTAAACAGGAGAAATCTTCGGACCGATGCAGCCGGATCCTCGGCTATCTCCTCGACAGGCCTGCCTTTGACCGAAGCCAGGCGCATGGTCACAATGGGTACTGATTGTTGAACGGGCAGATCCAGGGAGCGAACCAGTTGGGTGATTTCTTCACGTTGATCGCTTTGGATGTCGAAGAGCACCAGGTTGGGTTTGTCTCCACTACCGGCCAGAGAGACCTCCTGCAATAACGTGCTCTGGACCAAAAACAAGGTGGTGATGAAGAAGGTTCCCAATCCAAGAGAGAGCATAACCACAATCGTCTGGTTGTTGGGACGATAGAGATTGGCCAGGCCCTGTCGCCACACGTAATTCCAGGAATCAGGGAAATACCTTTTAACCAGCAGGGTGATCAGCTTGGCCACCGCCGCCAGCAGGAGAAACACCAGCACGATGCCAGCGGTAAAAGCCACACCATGGATCCAGCGCGGGGTTTGAATGATAGCAAAAAGGCCGATGACCATCACAATAACGCCGTAGACAAGCCACTGGAGAGGTTCCTTGGGAAGCGTTTCCTTCTCTTCGTAAGAGAATCGAAGGGCCAGAAAGGGTGAGATCTTACGAAGGGGTAAAAGAGGAAGCAAGGCAAACAACAAGCCAATCGCAAGTCCCATACCGATCCCCTGGGAAACAGCCATCCAGGACACCTCAAAAGGGAGTGTGACGGGGAGAAAATCCTGCATCACCTGGGGCAGGAGTGCCCGAACGCCAATCCCCAGCAGTGCCCCCACCGTAGCCCCGACCAGGCCCATCACCACCGCTTGAATCACATAGATG
>JAZFTY010000308.1:0-2529 GCA_036446935.1 Acidobacteriota bacterium
CGTTGCTGGCTCAAGAGACACGGATTTCTTCACGACATCATCAACGCTCAGTTGTGCAACATAGGGATCCGAATAGTCCACCTGCGCCCCCCCCTTTTCCAGCAACCGCATGATGTCCAGAGCGGGAGATTCACGCACATCGCTGACGTCCGCCTTGTAAGTCAGGCCAATGAGCAGGACCTTGGTCCCATTCACACACTTTTGATTCCGGTTCAGGACTCCCACGATTCGATAGACACAATATTCCGGCATCTGGGTGTTGACTTCACTGGCCAATTCAATAAAACGCGCATTGTAGTTGAGCATCTTCAACTTCCAGGACAGGTAGAGAGGGTCGATGGGAATACAGTGTCCACCCAGACCTGGACCCGGGAAAAAAGGCATGAAACCAAAGGGTTTGGAGGCAGCAGCCTCGATGACTTCCCAGACAGAAATACCCAGTTTCTCGCACATGATGGCAATTTCGTTGACCAGCCCGATGTTCACAGCCCTGAAAGTGTTCTCTAGCAGCTTCACCATTTCCGCCGCGGCTGCCGAAGAGACAGGGATAACCCGATCAATGACTTGTTCATAGAGCGTCTTGGCCATCTCAGTGCATTGAGGGGTGATCCCCCCCACGATCTTAGGGGTGTTCTTGATGGTGAACTTGAGGTTGCCTGGATCGATCCGCTCGGGAGAAAACCCCAGGAAAAGATCCTTGCCGATTTGCACATTCTCACTCTCGAACTCCGCCTTTACGACTTCTTCGGTGGTGCCCGGATAGGTGGTGCTCTGCAAAACGATCAGCATATCCTTGTGCAGGTGTTTTTTCACGGCCTGGGACGCATTGACGATATAGCTAATGTCAGGATCCTTGGTCTGCCGCAAAGGGGTAGGAACACACAAAATCACACAGTCCAACTGTGAGACCACTTCATAGTCTGAGTGAGCCTCGAAGCATCCTGCACGGATGGCGAACTGGAGAATGTCGTCCTTGACGTCCTCAATGTGGGACTTCCCTTCATTGAGATCCTTGACCTTCTCATCATCCACATCGATGCCATGCACCCTGAAGCCACTGCGCGCAAACTCCATGGCCAGAGGCAGCCCGGCGTAGCCCACACCGACTACACCAATCTGGGCCTTCTTGCTCAATATCTTCTCTTTTAGATCCATTACAGAGACTCCCTTTCCTAGGCACTTCGTTTTTTTTCTGAAACCACTCCACCGTTTGGCTCAAACCGTTACGGAGTGAGCACTTGGGCTTGAAAGCAATGAGCTTGCTGGCCTGGGAAATATCGGCCTGTGAACGGCGGACCTCTCCGAGACGAGCAGATTCGTAGATCGGCTCGAGGTCCAGATCCAGAATTTCATTAATTATCCTGGCCACTTCGTTCACCGTAAATGCCTGACCGCATGCCACATTCAGATGGGTTCCCTGGACATCTGAAGCAGCCGCCAGAAGATTGGCTGCGACCACGTCTTGGACAAAGATAAAGTCCCGGCTTTGTTCTCCATCACCGTAGATGATGGGACTTTCCCCTGCCAGAATTCGGGCAATAAAACGGGGCACTACGGCGGCGTACTCGGATTTCGGATCCTGGTTGGGACCAAAAACGTTAAAGTAACGCAGTGCCAGAGTGGGCAACCCGTGTAAATCTGAGAAAATCTTGCAATAAAGCTCGCCCACATACTTGGTCACAGCATAGGGAGAAATCGGCTCGGGTTTCATCTCTTCTCTCTTGGGAAGGCGCTCAGAGTCCCCATAAACGGCAGTGCTGCTGGCAAAGACTACCTTTTGAACTCCCGCATCTTTTGCCGCCACCAAAACCTTTAGTGTCCCTTCCACATTGACGCTGTTGCACTCCAGCGGATCTTCCATGGATTTTTGGACCGAGGTGATGGCAGCCTGGTGGTAGATCGTACCCGCCTCCTGGAAGAGTTTCTTCAGCTCGCTCAACTCGCGAATATCCTGCTCGTAAACCTCACATTGATCCGGGTGCTGTTTCTGTATCAGTGCCAGATTCTCCCGGGTGCCGCTGGAAAAGTTGTCCAGGATGCGAACCTTCCGACCCTGTCTCAAAAGAGCAAGGCATAGATGGGAGCCGATAAAACCAGCCCCCCCGGTAACCACATCGAATTCAGTTGCCACGATGGACACATTCTAACGCTAGGGACTGCTATCCGATACCGGCAAAGTAGACACCCTCGAACCCCCTCTGTTATCATTCTCGTCTTCAGCTCATGCTCCTCAACCAAGCTTTTCACTACCATCAGGGAGAACTCCAGTGTGAAGGGGTTCCCCTGAGTACGATTGCCCAACAGTTCGGAACACCCTGCTACGTTTACAGCAAGAATGCAATCCGCCAAAACTACCGCTACTTCCACAGCAGCTTTGAGGCCCTGGACCCGCTGATCTGCTATGCCGTGAAGGCCAACTCGAATCTGGCTATCCTGACCCTACTGCAGGAAGAAGGGAGTGGCTTTGACGTGGTCTCCGGAGGCGAGCTTTACGCACTGAGGAAGATTGGAGCGGATCCAGAACGAATC
>JAZFTY010000309.1:0-2881 GCA_036446935.1 Acidobacteriota bacterium
CGCTCTGGAGCTATTGTAGATCAACTGCAGTTCTCTTGATTGACCTGCGGAGCGGTAACTTGCCAGGGTATGTTCGACCCTCAAATTCCCCGAACTCACCGCGGTTCGCGAGCCGCTCGCACAATCGGTGCACTTGCTCTGATCCTGATGAGTGGAATTGTTTTCGCTACTCTCAGCAGAAGTGTTTGCGACAGGAGCTTGTGGCAGCAGAAAATGCCAGTCGGCGGCATAGATTCCACCAGAAATGGTTTCTATGACGGTACCATCGTCACTGACAAGTCCCTTGCCCACGATAATAAAGCTGCCTGTCTCCGGGTCAAGGGACCAGATGTCCACCTCGCTACCTCCTGGGAGTTTATCGACATTGGGGAATGTGATGGGTACAGGAGGGTCGAAGATTACCCCTACGGGTTGGATGGTGATCAACAGACCAGGTTTGAATTTTTCGGGAAGTGCTGCAGGTGCCAATCCGTCAGGAACCTCCGAGATTGAGAGTGCTCCGTCAAATCGGCTACCGTCCAGGAGTCTCGCTGTAGAGGGAGGAACTTCGATGACTATGCCCAGCCTGGAGTTTTCCACGACTGTCTTTTGGAAGGGATCCACTTGCGTCAAACTCTCTTGTTCAATACGGGGCAAGAAGAAGGGACGATCCACTATGTTGCTCACCCCTTCTATCAGCTTTATTTCTTCACGAAAACTGGAATAAGGGGAGCCATCAGGCGCCAGCCTGGCCGTCGATGAGTCGATGTCCAGAATCTGGCTGCCTGACGGAATTCCGTTCAAAACAAAGTGTCCGTCAGCATCGCTGGTCGTGGAAAAGCCGGTGGCGAGTAGAGCAATGGTGGCTCCCACCACCGGTGTCTCCACCCCCTGGACAAAGTCATTGGTATCCAACACCCTCCCGGTCAGAGCCGTTACGCCAGTTGGGTCCGGACCCAAAACAGTGATGGTGATAGTCTGAGAGTTGTTGAAGACACCATCGCTGACGATGAAGGTCACGTTCAGAATCCCGATCTGATCTTCGTCCGGGATAAAGCTGAACAGACCGGTGAGGGCATGCAACTTCATATTCTCCGGCAGCGGAAGAGGTGCCGCGGAAAAGGTCAGCGGATCTCCGTTGGGATCCCTCGCATTAAGTTGGAGGGTCAACGTGCTTCCCAGGTCAACAGTCTGATCCACGATCGGATCAAGAACCGGTGGTTGTGGGGTTACGAACAGTTCAACGGTAAAACGGACACGGGTCGGTGAGGAGATGTTGCCGGCCAGGTCTCGGATGGTGGCCGAAAGAGTGTGCAATCCTTCCGGCAGAGGTGTGACCGGAGAACAGGTAGCACTGGTTAAGTCAACATCGCAGTTGATGTCCGGGTTGTCGCCATCGGCCTGAATCGTGAAGGTCGATGGATCCACACCCGAGCCAGCATCTCCATAATCGACCTGTATCTTTGGAATGTCGGTGTCGAGGATCGCGTCCTGAGCAGGAGTGATAAATAGAACTTCGGGAGGAATCGAGTCTACGGTAAAACTCACATGAGCCGGATCGGACAGATTGCCATTGAAATCCTGAACCTTAGCTGACAGCTCGATCAGACCTTCAGGCAGAGCCATAATCGGGACGCAAGTAGCCCCTTTCCTTTCGTCAGCCACAACGCAGTCAAAAGACCACTTCTTCCCATTTACTTGAAGTTCCAAAGTGGACGGGTTCACACCTTCTCCTATGTCTGTAAGGGTCAGCGTGAGGACCGATCGGGGGTTGTGGGTAAGTACACCCGGAGGAGGAAAGGTGATGGCTACCTGAGGAGCCAGAATATCCAGGTAAAGAGCTAAACCCTGAATTCGTCCTTTCTTTCTCTTGAAGCCCCTGGATTCCGGGCTCTGCGAAATCTTTCCAGAAGAACTCACATGAGCCACGTGCTCCTTGCTGGCCACCCACACCGAACCATCCAGCAAATCAGCTGCCAGGGCAATAAGCTCCTTGCCTTTCTTGCCAAATGGTTTTAGTTCAAAGAAAGGCTCTCCAAAGGGACTGATGTGAATGAGCGTTTTGTCACCAGCCAGCCAGGCTCCCCCTCGATGATCCGTGACGACCTGGGTCAACTTTTTGGTTTTGATTTCAAGAATGAGTTGTCCCATGATATCCCAGCGACTCAAGCCATTTCTTCCCACCACCCAGATGTCTCCGGAGTCTGGATCGACATCGATGTCTTCCACACGAGCTTTTCTGCCCAGCTCAATGAAATGAACCAGGGTGCCTGTTTCGTCATAGCACAGCAGTGCTCCGCCAGTGGCAACCCACAGAAAAGAGGTCAGCTCATCTAGAGCCAGAGCCTGTCCCTTATCGGGCAAGCTCAGGGTTCTTATCCAATTGGCCTGGGAATCGAACTGATGCAGCAATCGATCCAGGCCAAGCCACACCGTTCCCGTGTTGGAATTCACCTGCAAACCAAAAGGCTTCTTACCGCGCAGCTTGAAATGGCTCCCGTCGCGATCCTCGTCATCGTCATACTCATCATCATCGTCATCATCGTCATCATCATCGTCATCGTCGTCATTGTCCCGGTCGTGGTCCCTCCTATCTTCGTGGTGTTCCGGTACGGCAAAAAGAACCTCACCACCAAAGGTGAGACCACGCAACCGGTCTTTGCTGAAAGCCCACACCAAACCGCGGCGATCATCGATGTCCACAGCTCTGACATCGCCGATGTCAGCAATCTCCAACAGAGTGTAAGCATCTGAAACATCTAGCTTAAGAAGACCCTTGTCTTTAGCAACCCAAAGGGCATCGACAAACTCGGGACCCGTCGACACGGGCTCTCCATGCTGAGGCATCAAGACCACACTGCTAACTCCCAATACCAAGACACACCCTAGGAACCATCGGCAA
>JAZFTY010000310.1:0-2099 GCA_036446935.1 Acidobacteriota bacterium
GGTAAGTTCATCATCCCTGGTCTGACCGATGCCCATGTCCACTATTATGGTTATGAGGCAGAACTGTACTTAGCCCATGGCGTCACCTCGGCCCTTTTACTGGGAGGGGTTTATGAGTGGGAAATCGCTCAAAGAGAGGCCATCGCTCGAGGAGAGATGATCGGCCCCAGGATATTTACCGCCGGCAACCCACTGGGAGGACCCATTTCAACCCCTCCTGAGGGGACGACTTCCAGCGGTCCGGCCGTGGGACTGGTGAGCTTACCCCATTCCATTTCTGTTCATAACAGCCGGGAGGAGGCGATCGCCGCGACTCGGCGCCTGATCGAGCAAGACGTCGACTTCATCAAGATTCAAGCCGAGATCACTCCAGCCTTGGCGAAGGTCATCAGTGATGAAGCCCACAAAGCAGGCAAGCGTGTCGTCGGACATCTGGGGTCCTATTTTGATGCTCGACAGGGGGCCATGGCGGGAGTCGATGTGCTGGCTCATGGTACCGGTATTCCTCGCGCCACAACTCCGCCGGCGCTCAGAAAACGGGCGGAAGCACTGTCCAAGATGGCCGTTGTGGGACCCGCATCGCTGATGCAGCCCGAGCTCTTTGAGGATCTTATCCAGGTCTTAATCGAAGAGGATGTTTACATCGAGCCTGATCTGCATTACCGGACCAAGGGCGTTCATCCCCTGTCCGCCAAGTTTGCACTCGACTACCAAAGGCTCTTCAGCGATGTGGAACTGAGCTATTTGCCCGATAATTCACTGCGCAGGTGGTTTCGTCTTCCGCTCTACAGTAGCGGACGTAACGATGAAGGCAGGGAAGAGATCCTTCAAAAGGGGTATGAAAATCTAGTCCTCTTTTATCGGCAATTTGTTGAGGCGGGCGGGAAGTTGCTGGCCGGAACCGACACCGAGAGTGCCGTCCCCCCGGGCATAAGCCTGCACCATGAATTGGAACTGCTGGTCCACGAAAAGATATTTTCTCCCGAGCAGGCGATCGTCTCGGCAACGCGGCTTCCAGCCGAGTTCCTGGATCGGAGTGAAGATTTGGGAACCCTTGAAAAGGGGAAGTTTGCCGACCTGGTGATCTTGAACCGCGATCCACTGCAGGATATCGGCAACACCCAGGATATTTATGCGGTCTTCAAAGACGGTCAGCCGGTCGATCTAAACTACCACCGATATTTTACCAGTCCTCTTCCAAGACCGACCTGGACGGCCGTAGGAACACCGACACCTCATATCGAATCCTTTCCCTTGTCGGTGTCCTGTTCCGACTCAACGGCGGAGGTGACCATCAAAGGAAAAAACTTCAGGTCCCAGAGTTTCGTCAGAATTGATGGGGTGGGTCAGGACATCCATTACGTGAGTCCAACTGAGATCACGGCGGAGTTAGACTGCCAAAATCTGGATATACCTGGTACCTATGAGTTGATTGTGGTCAACCCAAAACCCATTCAGTTTAACGAGAGCGAGGTCTCTAACCCCGCGAGGTTCGTGGTCACCCGGTAAGAAAAAACGTCTGTCCCAACTCCACCTGGCGAGTCTCGGGACCCGCCAATCCTCTGCTCTCGGCATTAGTCCCCAAGGCCTGAATCCGTTTCCCTTTGATGGCCATAGCCTCGTAGATGTGCCCAGCCCTGGCCCAGTAGAGAAAGGAACAAAATCGAGAATAGTGGCCTGTTTATGGATCTCCCTTTTTTAGTGGACACTCGGCTGAATGCAGCTGTGTGCTAATCCTAGACCCTTGATACGGGAAGGCAACGAGAGCCTGTTAGAAGTGGTGTGCGTGATTGTGAAGCCTGGTGTATGATTCGGGGAAAACGTTCCGGTCACACTTAAACTTGGGAGAGTTTACATGAAATCCGTCTTAGCATTGACGTCGATTCTCACCGTTGGTGGGCTTCTGGCTCAAGCCCCGAACCCACTGCGAGGGGAAGCCAGCCAGCCCGTCGAGCCCTATAAGGTCATCGGCAATATCTACTACGTGGGCGCGGTCAACATCTCGTCTCACATCATCGTCACGCCAGAAGGACTGATTCTTCTCGATACAGGGACGCAGGAGATGCTGCCGGGCATTCGGACTAACCTGGAAAAGCTGG
>JAZFTY010000311.1:0-8632 GCA_036446935.1 Acidobacteriota bacterium
TCGAGACCCTCGAGAACCATGAGTTTGAGTTGCTCCGTCAAAATCGAGGTCAGGGATTCATCCTGAGCAGCTTTCGTGAGTATAGCTCAGGGCTCTTAACTGAAAGTCAAATCAGAAAAATCGGTGAGAAGCCGAAGCTAATCGATGGCGACTGGGTTTCTGTACGATATCAATACGAAATTCGTGTAGAGCTGATTACCGAACGGGAGACAGTCGTTACAGTGGATACAAACATCCAAGCTCTACAGCGCAAGTACTTGGGAAAGGAAAGCTGGATCGAGATTCAGACCATCGGAACACTGGAAGAGACGCTCTTGACCCAGTTCGGGCAGCACCTTTTCGGAGAAACCTTTAGCCTGCAGGAACCGAAAAAGGGGTTCTGGGAAAGAGACCCGACCTACGCTCCTGGACAGAAACGGCAAGGAGTACCCCGTATCGTAGGCCCTGAGAGATTACCGTGACCCACCTAGCCCGGATTTCTCACACCCAATCTACTGCGGCGGCAGATCTGGCCGCGTCTACTCCGCGACCCGCAAAAGCGGGTACCCCCGGACCCGCAAGCGGGTGCCCCCGGCCTCCTCAATGTACCGGTAGGGGTCAGCCGGTGGCTGACCCGATCCGCATGCGCGGCACATCTTTGCCAGTGTGGCTTGGGTTTCGCCATCCGAACTGTTCGGGCGAGCCACCGGCTCGCCCCTACATCGCTTCGTGACGAGAACCTATGCATAATCCGGGCTAGCCCCTTGATGTGATGAAATGAATGCGCGAACGATAGAAATTCTTGACCAGTCGCTGGAATACTCGCTGTGGGCCTTTCTCTTTGTTTTTCTTGCCAGTCTCTGCTTCATCGCCCTGCGACTCAAGGCGCGCAAACAGGGACTGGCCGATTATCTTCGTTACGAATTCGAAAAGCGATATGAACAAGAGATTGGGGGGGAGGATCTGGGAGAGGTTCTGGATGGAGCCGTGCCCCTGTCCAATCGAGTGCGGATGGCCACCAAGGCGCTGATCCTTTCCCTCGCACTGGCCTTCGTTTGTTTCCTGTTGGCCGGCTTTACTCCTCTCTCTTTTTTCGAAAATTTTGCCACTGAACCCACCCGGGAAACAGGGCCATTGAGATTGACCTTGCTGACCTACGAGCGCTTTTACGAGGGCTTCTCTTTGGAGGGAGAAGTTTGGAATCAAACTCAGGAGCCGATGGGAGGGTTAAAAGCCCTGGTTTCCATCTGGAAGTCGGAGCAGGAGCTTTTGGATGAGGTTTCGGTTCAGGTCAAGCCCGATCCTCTCCCTGCTCTCTCGGTTGGGACCTTCATCCTCCGTTACACGGAAAATTCACCCTTCTTGTTCGGCTACCAGGTCACCTTTGAAAACGACCAGGAGATGGAAGTTCCCCACGTCGAAGGATTTGATGTTGAGTAAGTCCTTTCGCCTGGATCCCCGCAAACGGCAACTCTTAACCCTGATTCCTTATCTCAAGAAGTACCAGGCAAAGATCATCATTGGGGCAACCATGGTGCTCCTGACCAATATCGTTGCCGTCGTGTCGCCTTGGATCTTACGTAACGCCATCGATCGGCTCTATCTGGAATTCAGCCGCGATATTCTTCTTTTTTATGCGGAGCTTCTGGTCGCAGCCAGCGTGATAGAAGGGCTGTTCCGTTTCCTGATGCGGCGAATCCTGATCGGTGTCTCCAGAAACATTGAATACGATCTACGCAGCGACCTGTTTTCCCATCTTCAATCCCTGTCCCCCAGCTTTTACCAACGCAACCCCACCGGGGACATCATGTCTCGGGCCACCAATGACCTCAGTGCTGTTCGAATGGTGCTCGGACCCGGAATCATGTACTCCATTAACACCCTTTTTACGGCTGTTTTGGCCATTAGCATTCTGGTGAGCATCAACCTGCAGCTGGCCATCCTCACCCTTCTTCCTCTCTTGGCTGTGAGTGTCTGTGTGAAGTATTTCGGCAAACAAATCCATAAACGATTCGAGAGGATCCAGGAACAATTTGCGACCCTCACGACCCTAGCCCAGGAGAATGTCTCGGGAATTCGCGTGGTCAAGGCATACAACCAGGAAGCAGCATTCATTGGACGTTTCCAGGAGGCTAATGAGGTCTACGTCGACAGAAGTCTTTCCTTGGTCAAGATTTGGGGAGTCTTTAACCCGCTGCTGACCTTTCTGCTGGGCCTCTCCTCGGTGGGGCTGCTCTGGTATGGAGGGCGTCAGGTCATTCAGGGCTCTATGACGGTGGGCGATTTCGTTGCTTTTATGGCTTACCTCAGCATGCTCGCCTGGCCCACCATCGCTCTCGGATGGGTGATCAACATCTTTGAACGGGGCTCAGCTTCCATGGGGCGAATGAATCAGATCTTTCAGTCAAGGCCGGAAATCAGGGATGAGCGCCCGAGCACCATCTCCACACTCGAGGGTAACATTCAGGTGAAAGACCTTACATTTTCCTATAACGGGGCGCCTGCCCTCAAAAACGTAAGCTTTGAAATTCCTTCAGGTCAGACCTTGGCCATCGTGGGAAGGACGGGAAGCGGAAAGTCCACGTTGGTGAACCTGCTGTGTCGCTTGTATCAGGTTCCCAAAGCGGGCATCTTCATCGACGGCAACGACATCAATGATATTCCCTTGGAGACGCTGCGAAGCCATATTGGCTACGTTCCTCAGGAAACCTTTCTTTTCTCAGAGACCGTCCAGCAGAACATCGCTTTTGGGAGACCTGAAGCAAGTCCTCAGTCCATCCAGGAATGCGCGAAAATCAGCAACATCTGGCCCGACATACAAGAGTTTCCCCGTCGGTTCGAGACCTTCGTAGGGGAACGCGGAGTTACCTTGTCGGGAGGCCAAAAGCAGCGAATAGCCATTAGTCGGGCGCTTCTGGTGAATCCCAAAATTCTCATTCTCGATGACGCCCTTTCCAGCGTCGACACCGATACCGAGGAGCGCATTCTGCAGGGGCTTTCCGGAGAATTCTCAAATCGGACCGTTCTCTTGATTTCCCATCGGATCTCAACGGTCAAGATGGCCGATCAAATACTGGTCCTGGAGAAGGGAGAAATCGTAGAACGGGGAACCCACGAGGATCTCCTGAAAACAGAAGGACCCTACGCCACCCTCTATCAGAGGCAACTGCTGAAGGAAGAACTGGGCGCGGGATGAATCACTACCACGAAGAAGAAATCCTTGGGAAAGCGTATGACAGCCGTTTGGCACGGCGACTACTGAAGTATCTGCGCCCCTATCGCCCTGTTGTGGCGATCTCTATCCTGCTGCTCATCATTGTCTCCGGATTACGGCTGGTGGGACCCTATCTTACCCTGGTGGCCATTGACCGATATATCATGACCGGAGATTCCGCCGGTCTTGCCCCCATCGCCCTGCTCTTCCTGCTCGTTCTTCTATTTCAGTTCGTTGTTGGGTTCGTCCAGACCTACCTCATGAACTGGACGGGGCAGAAGATCATGTACGACCTTCGCATGGAGATCTTTACTCACGTCCAGAAGCTGCACATGGGTTTCTTTGACCGAAATCCAGTCGGTCGTCTGATCACTCGAATCACCAGCGACGTGGACGTCCTCAATGAGCTTTTCACGGCGGGCGTAGTCAGCATCTTCGGCGATATCTTCACCCTGTCCGGCATCGTGCTGATCATGCTCTGGCTGAATTGGAAGCTGGCGCTGGTGTGCTTTTCCGTTGTACCTCTTCTGTTTGTTGTCACCATGATTTTTAAGACCAAAGTGCGCGGATCCTACCGTTGGGTACGCCGCAGTGTGGCAAAGATCAATGCCTTTCTTCAGGAGAACATTACGGGGATGTCTGTGGTTCAGATTTTTGTTCAGGAGAAGCGCAAACTCCATCAGTTCGATGAGAGGAACTCCGAGTATCTCAAGGCTAATCTCTTATCCATTTCCTACTACGCGATCTTCTATCCGGTGGTCAACATACTCGGGGTTGTTGCCATCGCCCTGATCCTCTGGTACGGGGGAAATCAGGTTCTTGGGGAGACTCTGACCCTGGGCGCCCTGGTGGCATTCATCCAGTATTCAGAGCGCTTCTATAAACCCATCAGTGATCTCAGCGAAAAGGTCAACATCCTGCAAAGTGCCATGGCAAGTTCCGAGCGTATCTTCACACTTCTGGATACCCAACCGGAGATCGCCCCTCCTTCCCAACCGCTCAAGCCCGCAAAGATGGAAGGAAGAATCGAATTCAAGAATGTTTCCTTCGCCTACAACGAGGACACCCCGGTCTTGAAGAATATCGACCTGAGAGTGGCCCCGGGAGAAAAGGTGGCCATTGTCGGAGCAACAGGAGCCGGCAAATCCACCCTCATCAATCTGCTATGCCGATTCTACGACGTCCAGGAAGGAGAAATCCGCCTGGACGGAGTTCCAATTCAAGAGCTGGACCTGAGCCTTTTGCGTCAGTCGATCTCCGTTGTGCTTCAGGATGCCTTTCTCTTCAGGGGTACCATTGCAGAAAATATCAGTCTGTGGGGGAGACCCCTCGGACAGCAGGAAGTGGAGAGAGCGGCCCGGCAGGTTCACGCACATGAATTCATTCAAGCTCTTGGGGATGGATATACCACGCCCGTGGCGGAGAGAGGGGCTGGTCTCTCGGTGGGTCAAAAACAGCTCTTGGCTTTTGCGCGCGCGCTTGCCCATGACCCACAGCTGCTGGTGTTAGATGAAGCCACTTCCTCAGTCGACACCGAAACCGAACTCCTCATCCAGGATGCTTTGGATCAACTCATGAAGGACCGGACCTGTTTGATCATCGCCCACCGGCTCTCCACGATCCAAAATTGCGATCGCATCATTGTTTTGCACAAAGGCGAAATCCGGGAGGAGGGATCCCATTTCGACCTCCTGAAAAATCGGGGAATTTATTACAAGCTTTATCAGCTGCAGTACAAGAACCAGGTGGGACCGCTGACCGTGGTCAGCGGAAATTCAAAATTCCAAATTCCAAATCCCAAACAAATTCCAAATTCTAAATTCCAAACATGAAATCCAAGACTTGCAACCTGGAACTTGGAACTTGAAACCTGGAACGCGGGCGAAGCCCGCTATTCGCTTGGAACCTGGAACCTTTACCTGTAAATTGTAGTGGGAGTGACCTAGAAGCATGAAAGTCGAGTGTATCGATTACCGGCAGCTGCCCAATCTGAATCCTCTTCTTCCGCAATATCTCTACCAGTACGACCAAGTGGACACCCTCTATGATTGTCCGGTGCATCTGAGCCTGGAGGATCTCAAGAGACGAGCCGATTCGGTTCTAAGAAATCCGCCGACTTTTCCCCGTGATCAGCTAGTGGAATTGACCCTCGAGTTTAATCAAAGAGTTGGGGCCAGCGAGGAAGCTTTCCAGAATCTCGAAAAGCTGCGGTCTTCCAAGACCCTGGCGGTGGTTACGGGGCAACAGCCAGGATTTTGCGGGGGTCCGGCTTTTACCGTTTACAAGGCACTCACAGCGGTTCGCCTGGCCCAGATCCTGAATGAAGAGGGCTACTCTGCGGTTCCTGTTTTCTGGTTGGCATCGGATGACTCCGACTTCCAGGAGGTCCGCTCCACATCCTTTTTCGACGCCGGTGGAGAGTTGTTTTCGGCAAGCTATCCGGGCCCCCAAAAGAACAGCTCACGAATGGTGGGAACGATCCCGCTGAACGCTGTCGAGGAGTGTTTCAGCCATTTACAAGAGCGGGGGCCGAAAGGAGAGTTCCAGAAAGAAGTCCTCCAGATACTCCAGGACACTTACTCTCCTACAAGGAATTTCCGAGAAGCCTTCGGCTCATGGCTAAGCCAGCTCTTTCGACCGTACGGTCTGGTTCTCTTTGATGCACTTCTTCCCCAATATAAGCAAGGACTGGAATCTTTGTTTTCCGTAGCCATAGAAAAGCGTCAGGACATCGTCCAAGCTTTGCAAGAAAGAGCAGAAGTGTTGAAAGAAAAGGGATTTGAGGCTCAGGTTCGGGTTCAGGACTCGGAGAGTCTCATTTTTTGGACCGAGGGTGAAGAGCGATACAAACTGGAGTATAGAGCAGAACAATATCAGAAGAAGGCCGGCACCCCACTGCAGTTGAGCGGCCAGCAACTTCAGGAGGAGCTGGGCAAGCAGGCAGGAAGGTTGGCTCCCAACGTGCTCCTGAGACCCATTGTTCAGGACCATTTATTTCCCACAGTGGCTTATGTGGGTGGGGCTGCGGAGGTTGCCTATTATGCACAGATTTGTGCCATTAGTCCGTTCTGGAACAAGGAAATGGCTGTTTTTCCGCGAGTGGGCATCACCCTGGTGGATCGAAAGGCTCAACGGTTGCTCAAGAAATATGGGTTGAAAGTCACCGATATTTTACAATGCACCCCACAGGAGATCTCTCGTCGACTCGTGAAAGGGAAAGACCCGGAACAAATTCTGGGGAAACTTGAAAATGTGCAGGAAGAACTTAAAAGCGCCCTAAAGTCATTAGCAAGTGATATTGTGAAGATTGACCCGACAGTAGCAGAGATGCTGGGAGGGGCTGAGAAGAAAATTCTTTATCAGATCGAGAAGATCCAGAAAAGATTTATTGCCAACCACCAAAACCAGCAAGAGAACTTTGGGCAACACCTGGATTATCTGTATTCTCACCTTTACCCCAAGGGAAAGCTTCAGGAACGTGTCCTCAGTTTCAACCAGTTCATGAGTGAAGAGGGTCCCGATCTCGTCGAGCGTTTAATGGATGTGATCAACCCGTTTTGCCCAAGTCATCAAGTGATATCATTGTGAGACCTTTCACGTACCTGTTCCCTTTAGACTCCTGAAATGTTTCATCGCCAGCATCGACTGTATACGAATGTGCTTCTGGCCGCTGACGTCATGGCAGGTCTGTGGGGACTGTATCTCGCATACTACCTGCGCTACTACCTGGTTCGCTTTGCTCCTCTTGAGATCAGTAGTTTTTTCAATCCGGAACTGCTTCCCTTCCGAGACTATCTTTTCTACTTTCTGATATCCGCTCCTTTGTGGGTCCTTCTTTTGATGTTGACCCAGCGCTATTCTGCGCTCCTGCGCCTTCCCTTGGGAGTACAGGCGTTTCGGGTTTTACAATTCCTCGTGGCCACCGGCTTCTTCATGGGCTTCCTGACCTATAGTTTCAAGCTCCTGGTCAGCCGGCCGGTTTTCTTTGCCTTCTGGTGTTTTGCGGGGCTGATCCTTCTATTCAATCGAGTGATCCTGCATTGGATTCTTCGCACCGGCAACCTCAACGAGCACAGTCAGATCAAGATTCTGATCGCCGGTACGGATGACCGCGCAAGACGGGTCGGTCAGTTGGTGGAGAGCTACAAAACGTGGGGTTACCACATTGTCGGTTACTTAAGCAGCGAAGAAGGCCAAGAACCCCCACAGGACTTGGAAGTGGTCGGTTCATTGAAGGATCTGCCGAGTCTGTTGCAGGAGCATGTGGTCGACGAAATCATCTTTCTGGGATCCCAAAGGGGAAATTTGGAAGAGTTCGAGGGGCTGGTTGAACTCTGTCAGGATCTCGGCATTCGAATTCGAGTTGCCACCGATTTCCTTCTCAATATCACTTCCGAAGTCTCACTGGAGTACCTCGAGAACCTGCCCATGCTCACCTTTTCAACGGTTCCCGAGGACACCATCGGCATTCTGGCCAAAAGAGTGGTGGATGTGTTGGTGGCCTTGGTTCTGCTGGTGGTATTTTCCCCATTTGCCCTGATTACCGGGGCTTTCATCAAATTGACTTCTTCCGGACCCATGTTCTACAGACAGGTTCGATGCGGTTTGTATGGACGGAAATTCGAGCTCTTCAAGTTCAGAACCATGATCGATGGTGCGGAAGACAAACTGTGGGAGATTAAACATCTCAATGAGATGGGGGGCCCCGTCTTTAAGATGCGCAATGATCCTCGAGTCACCCGACTGGGTCGAGTTTTGCGGAAATTCAGCATTGATGAAATACCCCAGGCCTGGAATGTCCTCAAAGGGGAAATGAGCATGGTTGGGCCTCGAGCACCGCTGCTCGAGGAGGTCCAGCATTACACCACAAAACAGAGGCGACGGTTGAGCGTGAAGCCCGGAATCACCTGTCTTTGGCAAGTTTCCGGCCGGAACGACATCGACTTTAGCAGATGGATGGAGTTGGATCTAGAATACATCGACACCTGGTCCTTCTGGCTGGACATTCGAATCATGTTGAGAACCATTCCGGCGGTATTCAGCGCTCGGGGAGCCCGCTGACACCGCTGACCGAGGTCAGCGGAAATTCAAAATTCCAAATCCTAAATCCTAAACGAATTCTGATTCTAAATCCCAACTTTAAAACCTCTGAGGGTGCTTAGGGACTGTTTCATGCTGAGCTTGTTTGTGATTTGGAATTTGAAATTTGTGATTTGTTTGTGATTTGGAATTTAGGATTTGGGATTTGTTTTTGAACCCGCACTAAGCGCCGCACCCGCGAGGTATACTCTGAAAATGATTGATGCGTTCGTGATCGCCTTTGGGTTGGCGATCGGTAGCTTCTTGAATGTCTGCATCCATCGGATTCCCCAGGGACAGTCCATCACGCGCCCCAGGTCAAGCTGCCCCCACTGCCAACATTCCATCAGACCCTGGGAG
>JAZFTY010000312.1:0-4205 GCA_036446935.1 Acidobacteriota bacterium
GCCGACAACATCCGGGGTGGAGTCCGCTATTTGAACTTCCTCATGAGTTATTTTCAAGGGAACCTGGAGCACGTACTGGCCGCCTACAACTCCGGAGAACAAACGGTGGTTCGTTATCACGGAGTGCCTCCCTATCCGGAAACTCAAAAATACATCCGCAAAGTCACGAGTCTGTACCATGCCTTGAATTCAGCAGAGGCTCCGGCCCCCGTCAAGTGGCAACGAGGCAAGTTTCGACTCAAACGCGTCATCCTGCCCAACGGAACTATTCTCTTCACCAATACGGAATAGGACCGCTGACCCCGGTCAGCGGAAATCCCAAATCCTAAATTCAAAATTCCAAACAGATTCAAAATCCAACACTTGGACCCTGGAACCTGAAATCTCAAACGCGCTAAAGGCCTACCGAAGCTACTTTTTCCCCCCTTTGACACCCATATGGTCTATACTTTAGACGGTATTTCTCACATCCAGGCCTAATGAGGGGGTGAGAAGGCTAGAGAATAGGCGAAAGAGCTCAACGCCGTAGGTATAGCCAAATCCGCCTCAGTACCCTGGAAAACATAGCTTCGAGAACTGGATGAGTGGACATCGGGCGCTCAGTGTAGGTCTTTTCCTGGTCTTGATCTCCTCGTCCGTCTACGGGCGCGATCGGCCTGCTGCGCGCGAAGCCTTCAAGAAGGCTCGTGAATACCACGAGCAGCTCCTCCGGACCCCGGAATCCGATCGAAATCTGCAAAAGAAGTACAGCCGCGCCATTTTTCTCTATCGCACGGTTATCGACCATGACCCTACCTACAGTGCCTGTGACGACGCACTTTACGCCATCGGGGTGCTCTACGAGGAGATGGCGAATCGCTTCACGAATGACCCCTACCGCGACCGTGCCATTTACTATTACAACTTTGTAGCGGATCAGTACCCACTGACCAAACATAAGAAGCCGGCGCTGGAACGGGCCGAGCTGCTAGAGCAGGAAAAGGTTACCCCGGTACCTCCGCCTGATCCCCCATCGGTGGCTAGAAGTCAGCAAACCGGTCGGGCGAACGTCTCTGAGATCCGCTACTGGTCCAATGAAGACTACACCCGTGTGGTCGTTCAGCTGGATCGGGAAATCGAATTTCGAAAACACATTCTTTCCAACCCCAATCGCATTTATTTCGACCTCCAGAACACACGTCTGAGATCGGATCTCAACGGCAAAACCTATCCGGTCAATGATGTTTTTATCAAGCAGGTTCGAGTTGCCCAAAACACCTCCAACACGGTCCGACTGGTCCTTGACTTCGAGGAGATTAATAAGCACACGGTCTTCGCTCTGTATGACCCTTTCCGCATCGTCATTGACACGTCGAGGGGGAAACGTCCGCCGGCCCAGGAGGTGGCTGAGCGAACCGTCAGGACTGAAGAAGCCGTGCTCTCTCTGGAAACCGGCACCGACACCGCGGTCAGGGTCAGTGAAACCCCGATCATTCCCTCCTCTAACCTGAACGGAGATCGAAGTCTCACCCGGGTCCTGGGTCTAAAAGTCGGCCGGATTGTGATTGATCCCGGCCATGGCGGGGGTGATACCGGCACCATTGGGCCCTCCGGACTCAAGGAAAAAGACTTGGTACTGTCCCTCTCCAAACGTCTGAAAATACTTTTGGAAGAGCGACTGGGAACGGATGTGGTCTTGACCCGCGATACCGACAAATTTGTTCCCCTGGAACAGCGGACGGCTATTGCCAATCAACTGGGTGCCGATCTTTTCATCTCGGTCCACGCCAACTCCAGCAAGTCTCGTCGGGTTTCTGGAGTGGAAACCTTCTTTTTGAACCTGACCTCGAATGCCGAGGAACGTGAGGTCGCCAGTCGTGAAAATGCCAGCTCACAGAGGAATATTCGCGAACTTGAGGACTTGCTCAGACAGATTGCACTGGGAGATTACAATGAGGAGTCCAATGACCTGGCTCAAATCGTCCAGCAAAGTCTCTACTCCGAGGTGAAAACCCATCACCCCATACTTCGCAACCGCGGCGTCAAGAAAGCCCCTTTTATCGTCCTCATCAATCTGAACATGCCGGGCATCTTGACCGAGGTTGGCTTCATCAGTAATCCCAGCGAAGAAAAGTATTTCACAGGAAAACAAGGGCAGGATCAGGTCGCCGAAGCTCTCTATAAGGGCATCGAAAAATACTTTCAGTCCCTGGGCACGATCCCTTCCCAGAGTACCGCGAATATGAGCAGTATCAGCCGCGACTAGGCATCCTCTATAATAGGAGCGATGTCAATTATTCGGGTACTGCACCTAGTCAAAAGTCTGTTTGTCGTCCTTCTGTTCGCCTTGTCGATCACTCCGGCGGCTAGGGCACAAGTCCCTGTGAATCAGTATCTTTCCCTGATAGAGGATTTTCAATTTGAAAAACTCACCGAGATCTCAACCCCAGAGGAACAGGTTGGAATCGGGCCCTTTAGCCGGGAAATTCTGGACGATTACATCCTACTCTCATACTCCCGCTGGGCCGTTCAACCCGAAGCTGCCCTTCAGTCCCCTCCCCTCCAGCTCGACATCTATGAGATGAAGGATACCCTTGGGGCTTTTGGCATGTTTTCCATCTGGCCTAGCCTCTTGGAAGAAGTTCCCCTGAAACGATTAAAACTTTCTGTGGATAATTACTCCAGCGACCATGGGCTCATCTTCTGGCGGGGCGCTTATTTCTTTCACTTGAGTCATCCCGATCCAGGCACCAACTCCAACCCAATTCTTTTAGAGCTGGCCCATGCTCTCGTTGAAACCATCACACAGCTCAACCTTCACCCTGTTACCGTTATTCATCTTCCCAAAGAAGGCCTCATCCGCGAATCCATTCGCTTCTATCTGGGGGAATCCTCTTTCGCCCTGAATGAAGACTTTCCAGAGGCTCTGGCTGCCGAAATGGGTTTCGACAAACAGATTGAAGTGACCCTTGCTCGATACACCGACGATGGCCATGAACTCTTCCTGGCGGGATACCCTACCGCCTCTCTGGCGGAGCACCATTTTGTGCGTTTGCAAAACGCCCTGCAGGACTACTTTTCAACCGAGGGAGTGTACATGAAGCGGTCGGGCCCCATCGTCTCCATCTTCTTCGGTCCGGAGACCAGAGCCCAGGAAATTCTGCCTAAAATTCACTACCTGCCTACCATCAAGTGGCTCTACCAGAAGGACCCGGACCTGGCTGAAATCACCCGATCTAACATCACCCTGTTTCTAGGATTTTTAAGGCAAACATCTGCATTGATTGCGGCTTTTGTTACTTTCTCTCTCGGTCTTGGAGTGACGGCAGGATTCGCTCGCTTTGGGATCCTGAAGCGTTTCCCCCAGCTTCTCAAAAGGGGTGCTCCGATCCAACTGAAGCTGAACTAGCGCGCTTCGCGCTGCCGTGACTTCGTGCTTTCGTGCCGATCAGGTGGTCAGCCGGTCAGACTTCCTTCAGGCTTGTACCATCCGGTGATCCTCTTCCACCGCTTCCAGAAGCGGCGTGCTGATCAACCCTGCCTGGTGGAAGTCACTCACGGCTGGGAGTTTGTCACTTGAGACCCACTCGGACAAGAAGCCTATAATGGTCCCGTGAAACTTCGATCGGTCCTTGAAGACATTCAGCGCAGTGCTCTTGAAGCTGTCGATCCAGAGCGTGCCGTACACCGTTTCTTGGTTCGAAGGGACGGTCAACTGCGGGTCGCGGACAAGACTTACTCTCTGAACCAGCGGCGAGTTTTTCTCATCGGCACCGGCAAGGCAGGACTTCCCATGGCCCGCGCCGTAGAAGACGTTCTAGGAGATGACTTGGAGGCGGGACTGGTGGTCGTGAAATACGGCCATGGGGGGACTCTTCAAAAGACCACGGTCCTTGAGGGTAATCATCCCGAGCCGGATGAAGGAGGGTACGAGTCCACCCAGCGGATCTTGGCCTTCCTCCAGGAAAACCTCCAGAAGAACGATCTGCTATTGGTCGTGATCTCAGGAGGGGGCTCCGCCCTGCTCCCCGCTCCGGTTTCGACCATCACCTTCAAGGAAAAGCAGGAAACCTCAGCCCTGCTGTTGCGAAGCGAAGCCGCTATCCAGGAAATCAACACCATCCGCAAACACCTGAGTCGCGTCAAAGGAGGACAGCTGCTCAATTACACCCAGGGCGCTGAAGTGATCTCTCTTTTACTCTCCGATGTGGTGGGGGATGATATGG
>JAZFTY010000313.1:0-3486 GCA_036446935.1 Acidobacteriota bacterium
TCGGCCAGCGCCTGGATCAAGCTCCCGCAGCCCGCCGGCCGTGCGGCGATCATCGCTCGTGGGGAGGACGACAACTCGTTTAACCTGAGTTGGCAACTCTACGTCACCCGCGACGGGAACCTCGAAACCATGCTCGAGGACGCCAACGAGAACAATTACTGCTATCCGTTCAACAACTGCACTCCGCTGGGCACCTGCACCATCGTGGGCGATCTCTTCGTGGCCGACGACACCTGGCACCACGTGGCTGTTACCCGCAACGATGCCAGGACCCTCGCCTTCTATATTGACGGGGAAATGCGAGCGAGTTGTGAGGGGACGGGTATTCCTTCATCGAACAACTTCCAAGACCTGTCCATCGGCAGCACGTTCGGAACGATCGGCCCACCGCCCGGAGGAATTGAACCTCCCGTCTGGTTCTTCCCGGGACTCATAGACCAACCCGCCATGTGGAACGTTGCCCTCACCGACGCCCAGGTCACGGGCCTGTTTAACTCCGGTGTGGATCCTCTTTCGTCCGGTCTGGTCGGGTATTGGACCTTCAACGAAGGCACGGGACAGGTCGTGGCCGATAGTTCACCCGCCGGGAACGATGGCATTCTTGGGGAACTCCCGGAGCCGGACAGCGCTGATCCGCTCTGGGCCGATACAGGGGAAGCCGATGAGGGGGAGGACGATACGGGAGACGGAAGTTCCAACGTCCTGGTCGCCAACTTTATGAACGGCAATACCGACACCTTCAACTCGCGTGTCTATCTGTGGAATCCTTCAACCAGCCCTGGGAACGTCTCCGTCCGAGTCTTCACACTACCCGTGATGGGTGGCCTGGCACAGGAGTTGACCAGCTCACCGCTCAGTCTCGGAACCCTGGGAGCAAGATCGGCACTCAACCTCAAGCTGGCCGAGGATATCCTGACACCCCTGGGGATCACTCTGCCTTATACGGACAACGACGGCGACCTCACGCTGGAGTTCACGACTGCAGGAGCCAAGGCGCGAGGTGCCACACAGGTCTTTTCTTCCAGCCTGGCTTTTGGCACCAACCCACTCCAGGAAATCCCGTCAACCTCAAGCGGAAGTCCCACGGTTTTGGTTGCCAATTTCATGAACGGCAACACCGACGCCTTCAACTCGCGTGTCTATCTCTGGAATCCCTCAACCAGCCCCGGGAACGTCACCGTCCGAGTTTTCACACTTCCCCTACCGGATGGGCTGGCACAGGAATTGACCGGCTCACCGCTTGATCTCGGAACCCTGGGAGCAAGATCGGCAGTCAACCTCAATTTGGCCGAGAATATCCTGACACCCCTGGGGATCACCACACCCTACATCACCGACGGCGGCAACCTGACCGTGGAGTTCACGATTCAGGCAGCCGATGTGCGAGGTGCTGCCCAGGTGTTCTCCGATAGCTTTGCCTTTGGCGTCTACCCACTCCAGGTGATCCCTTCAACCTCAAGTGGAACTCCGACGGTCTTGGTTGCAAACTTTTTGAACGGCAATCACGACGCCTTCAACTCGCGTGTCTATCTCTGGAATTCCTCAACCAGCCCTGGAAACGTTACCATCCGAGTCTTCACACTTCCTCTTTCGGGTGGCCTGGCACAGGAGTTAACAGAGACACCGTTGGAAGTTGGAATCCTGGGAGCAAAATCGGCACTTAACCTCAGGTTGGTCGAAGATATCCTGACCCCTCTGGGAATCACCACACCCCACACAACAGACGGCGGAAACCTGACGCTGGATTTTACGATTCAGGCAGCCGATGCGCGAGGTGTCGCCCAGGTTTTCTCTACCAGCTTTGCCTTTGGTACCCATGCACTCCAGGAGATCCCCTCAGCCTCACCCGGAAATCCCACCGTCCTGGTGGCCAACTTTATGAACGGCAATAACGACGCCTTCAATTCGCGTGTGTATCTGTGGAACCCTTCGGAGAGCGCCGGAGAGGTGACGGTGCGTGTCTTCCCGCTTCCGGTTAGCGGTGGCAGCGCAGGGGAGCTAACCGACATACCGCTGAACCTTGGAACCCTTGGAGCAAGGTCGGCGCTCAACGTTAGGTTAGCCGAGGATATCCTGACCCCTCTGGGGATGACCATGCCTTACACAGACGACGGCGGCAACCTGACCGTGGAGTTCACGATACAGGCGGAGAAAGTCCGAGGTGCTGCCCAGGTCTTCTCTTCTGACTTTGCCTTTGG
Source organism: Acidobacteriota bacterium (assembly GCA_036446935.1). Taxonomy (GTDB): domain Bacteria; phylum Acidobacteriota; class UBA6911; order RPQK01; family JADFOI01; genus JADFOI01. The sequence continues at coordinate 2,199 of JAZFTY010000313.1, forward strand.
CACCAATCCGCTGGTTCCGATCGATTCGCCTGTCCCAACTCTGCCCATTCCCTCGCTTTACGGTGGGGAAATGCAAGGCCAGACCAAAACCTTCGACCTGCTCATGCAGGATGGGAACAAAGAGTTCATCGCCGGCCTCCTGACTCCCACCTCAGGCTACAACGGGGATTATTTGGGTCCGACGCTATTGATGCGAAAAGGGGATCAAGTCGTGCTCAATGTGACCAATCAGCTTGGTGAACGCACCTCCACCCACTGGCACGGGTTACACGTGCCTGCAGCTATGGACGGCGGCCCCCACCAGATGATTGAGTCCGGAGAGACCTGGACGGCCTCGTTTCCGGTGCTCAACCGCGCTGCGACATACTGGTACCATCCACACCTCCACCCCTCGCCAGGCCAGGGGGCGATCTTTGAGCCGACGGGAACCGGCTACCAGGTCTACCGAGGGCTGGCGGGTATGATCATCATCGAGGACGGCACGTCGGACACTCTCGCCTTGCCACGTTCCTACGGACAAGACGACATCCCGCTGATTCTCCAGGATCGGCGGTTCCATGAAGACGGCTCTCTGATGCACTTCCCCACCGATTTCAACCCCACCCGGGATCCCGCGCTTCGGAAGGGCGGTCACTTCCTGGTAAACGGTGTAGAAGGTCCCATCCTGGAGGTCGGCGCCCAGGTGGTTCGCCTGCGCATCCTGAACGCCTCGAACGCGCGCGTTTACAACCTGGGCTTCAGCGACCAGCGAACCTTCTATCAGGTGGTCTCCGACGGCGGATTTCTCCCTGCTCCGGTGCCCATGTCCCGGCTGGTCCTGGCGCCCGCTGAGCGGGCCGAGATCCTGCTCGACCTGGGAGCCGACGAGGGAGGGAGCCTCACCCTTCGCAGTTTTAACAGCGAAAACGGCACCATGTTTGTCCCGCCGCCGCTCCAGGATCCCTGGGACACTGCCGATTTCGATCTGCTCGAGATCCGGATTGGCTCTGCCACTGCCGACGCCGTTCTCACCCTCCCCGAGACCCTGGCTGCTGTCACCCGGATTCCCGAGTCCGACGCCGTCAACGCTGAAAGCCCACGGCCCTTCGAGCTCAACGCAAACCCCTTCGGAATCAACGGGAAGCGAATGGACATGGCAATCATTGATGAGCAGATCCGTCTTGGCGATACCGAGATCTGGGAAATCACCAATCCCAACAGCCAGGCCCATCCCTTCCATGTGCACGGCGACTCGTTCCAGATCCTGTCGCGGGATGGCTCGCCCCCACCGGCACACGAGCTCGGCTGG
>JAZFTY010000314.1:0-5557 GCA_036446935.1 Acidobacteriota bacterium
CGGAGGAGAAAGTCCTCCAGAGCGTTCAGCAAATGATGGCGAATGACGACGGTACCGTCATTTTTTCTGAACTGTACAACGATGACCGATTCAACTCCGAGGAAAAGGCTTTTCTGGGACGCTTGTATGAGATTTTCTTCCAGATTCCTCTTTTTCTGAAATCCGAATACGAGAGAACGGGGGAGATCCCAACCCGGAGCCACATCGCTTCCGGTTTCGGCATCACTCCTCAATCCGTGGATCTGCTGCTAACGGTCATGGAGTCAGATTCACGAATGCCCGCCCTTTTTGAAAGAAATTCTCAGAGCCGGGAAATTGAATCCCTCCAGTCGGCCACCATTGACGCATTCATTGAGCGCCGCAGCGGTGAGGTCAAGGTGACCCAGTGGGAGGGACAAACCCTTCCCGAATTTGAGCTGACCACTTTTCAAGATGAAAAGATAAGCAGCAATGATCTGGCCGAAAAGAGTGTGCTGATTTACTTCTGGTTTACGGGCTGCCCTCCGTGTATCCAGATCGCCCCCCATCTGGATTACTTGGACCGCCAGTACGCTGCCTCCAATTTCCAGGTCATTGGCTTCAACGCCGACCACGTCATTGGGGTGAATGCCACCGATCAGCAAAGGGAGGCTTATCTTCAAAAGCATGACTTGCGTTTTGCAAATGCCCACCTGGATCAGGCCACTTGGGAAGAGTTTGGAAATGTGCAGATATTTCCCACCCTATTCTTCGTGGCTCCCGACGGCACGATCTTCCGTCACATGATCAATTATCAGGATCGAGAGACCTTGGAGAGCATCATCAAAGCACTGATTCAAGCGGGATAACTCCACCCTATGCAGCTGTTTCGCGAAATCGGTCTGCTTTCGGCCACTTTCCTGGTGGTTGGCAACATCATCGGCATCGGAATTTTTACCACCACCGGTCTCATTGCCGCTGAAATCGGAAATTCCCCCTGGCTGCTGGGTGTTTGGATCCTGGGAGGATTCCTGGCGCTGATTGGGGCTACTTGCTATTCCCTGCTCAGTAAGCGCATTCCACAGGCCGGTGGAGAATATGCGTTTCTTTACCCCTCTTACGGTCCCTTTGCCGCTTTTCTAGCCGGGTGGGCTTCCCTTCTGATCGGGTTTTCAGGGCCCATCGCCGCCTACGCACTGGCTCTGATTGCCTACCTCAACCCCTTCCTTCCCTCCCAACTGTTCGAGGACCCTCTTATTCAAAAAGGATCGGCCGGTTTGATCCTACTGGCCATCAGCTTTCTGATGGTTCTGGGATTGAGATTCGGCAGCCGGTTCCATTCAGCCATGACCCTGCTCACACTGGGACTCACTATCAGCTTTGCCACGCTGGTCCTTGTGCGCACTCCAGCCCGTCAAAACCTGGAACCCATTCTTGGGGGAGACCTGTTGCCTGACTTACCCTCGTTGGGTGTAGCCACCGTTATGGTGATGTTTGCTTATAGTGGATGGAACGCAGCCGTTTACATCGTTGAAGAAATTCGCCGACCCGCTGTCTATGTTTCCGCAGCCCTGCTGCTGGGCACCGTTCTGGTCATAGCTGTTTACGTTTGTATGAATCTCGCCTATTTGGGTTCCGTGCCTCTCTCTCAGATTGAAGGAGAGATCACCATTGCCGAGATCACGGCACTCGCTGCTTTCGGACCCGAAGGCCGGGTGATCGTCAATATCCTGGTCCTCTTCGCCATTCTCAGCTCGATCACGGCCATGTCCATCGCCGGACCCCGAGTCTATTTCGCCATGTCTCGGGATCACCTCTTCCCGGCCTGGCTGGCCGAAGTGGATGAAAAAAGGAAGATTCCTCTGAAATCCATCTGGTTTCAGACCGCCATTGCTCTTCTTCTGGTGGCCATCGGGACTTTCCGCCAACTTCTGCTTTACTCTGGATTCATTCTCCTTCTTTTTACGACGCTGACAGTTTCGACCCTTTTCATGGTCCGGAAGGAGAAGGACAACCCTTACTTCTGGGTCCTCCATCGCTTTCTTCCGGGCCTCTTTGTCCTCATCAATGCAGTGGTTCTGGTGAGCGCGGCTGTCTCCAATCCAGCCGAAACCCTGGCAGGAGGGGTGACCCTACTTTTGGGTGTGCCGGTTTACTTCTATTACAAAGGGAAACACTAACGAAGCTGCTGGACCTCTCCGGTCATGGGGACAAAACGAACATCCGTGATATAGGTTTTCTTAACCTCTCCCTTTTCCCTGGTCACCAAGGTCAGAGTTTGAATCTCTCCCTGTGGGCCCACCGGCACCACCAGTCTTCCTCCTTCAGCTAGTTGGTCGATGAGGGGTTGCGGAATCTCCTCGGGTGCGGCAGTGATCAAGATGATGTCAAAGGGCGCCTTTGCGGGCCAACCCTGATAACCATCGCCCTGGCGAACCTCCACGTTGTCATAACCCGACTCGGCAAGCACCTTTTCGGCTCTTTCCGCCAGATCAGGGATGATTTCGATCGAATAAACTTCCTGAACCAGTTCACCTAGAACCGCCGCCTGGTATCCAGAACCCGTTCCCACCTCCAGAGCCCGATCGCCGGGCTTGGGATCCACCGTCTGAGTCATCAGGCCGACGATATAGGGCTGAGAAATGGTCTGTCCTTTGCCAATGGGCACAGGCCTATCGACGTAGGCATATTGACGTACCGATGCAGGCATGAACAGATGTCTTGGAACCTTTTTCATGGCCTCCAGGACACGTTCATTTTGAATATCCCGACTTTCCAGTTGGGTTTCCACCATCTGTTCACGCTGCTGGGCAAAGTCCTCTTGGGTCATCGGGTTCCCGCTGACGGGAGGAGAGCTACAGGAAACAAGCAGAACAGAACCGAGGAGCAACGGAGCGAGGCGAAGCATGAATGAAGTCTATGCCTTTGAGTCCAAACTTTCCAGATGGCCCGTGGGCGTCGGAAATTCGGGGACAGACTACTCATTCCCCGATGTCAGAAATGGGGAATGAGTAGTCTGTCCCCGAATTTCCCGTTAAAATAGAAAGAACCGTGCTGATTCGAGTTCTGATCCTCACTTTTAGCTTAGGGGTCGCCTCCGGCCAGAGTGTGGGGGAGTTTACTCAACAAGCCTCCCAGCTGGTCCTCCAACATCAGTGGGAGAAGGCGATCAACCTGCTCAGAGCTGGACTCGATCAACACCCCCGTCAACCCGAGCTCCTACTGCAATTGGGAAGCCTCCTAGTGCGCTCTGGAAGGTTTGAGGAAGGCGAAAAACTGCTTCAAGAAGCCTTGGAACAGCAACCCGGGAACTCGGAAGTGCTTCGCAATGCCGGAGAGGCTCAACTGAAGCAAGGCCGCTTTTCTTCTGCGATCGCCTTATTTCAAGAATCTCTACGCCACAGTTCTGAGAACGTGGAAGCACATCATCGTTTGGCTTTCTCACTGCTGGCTCAAGGCCAAGAGGAACTTGCCCTTGCACATTCACGCCATGCGGTTGAGCTCAACCCGCTCGACCCAAGATTCCGTCGTCTTTATGCTTTTTTGCTGGACACTCAGGGTGAAGAAGAGAAGGCCAATGAACAGTTAAAGCTCGCCTATCGACTGGCACCGCGGGACTCGAAACTGCTTTTTCAGCTCAGTCAGAGACGCCTGCAGGCGGGTCATCTTTTTCAGGCTCTGGAATACCTGGAGCTGGCCTCCGAGGTGGACCCTGAAAACCCTCTTTATCACGAGAGACTTTCCGATCTTTATGAACAGCTGGGTCAAACAGAAATGGCAGAAGAGGAAGCCAAGCGGGAAAGCGATCTGCGCCAGGCCTTCGAAAACTACATCACGGCCATGAGCCTGGCCGTCTACGGAAAGAGAGTTGAGGCAGTGGGCATTTTGGAACCCGTCGTCCAGGCCCATCCGGAGTTCGTCACGGGAAAAATGCTTCTCGCCGACCTCTATCAGAAGTTGGGCCAGCAGAGCCGAGCTTTAGACCTCTATCTGAAGATTCTCGAGCAAGATCCTTTCCAGGCCTCCGCTCGAGAGGAAGGCGCCTGGATCCAGGTCCAGCAGGGTCTCCTGGATTCCGCTCTGCAGTTGTTGGAGGAATCCGGTGTTCAAACGCCCAACTACACTCTGATCACCGCCTACCAGAGAATGATTCAAGGGGACTGGGCGGGCGCTCTCCAATACTTTCGTCAGGTAGAGGCCCGGAATCCCCTGCATCCCGGTCTGTTACAACTGATCAGCTATTGCCTCAACGCCCAGGGAGAAAGAGAAGAAGCACTGCGTCATCTGGACAAGGCTGAAGCACTTCGCCCCGGAGATCCTGAGATTAAGCTTCAGATACGGGAGATCAAATTCGAGGACGCCTTGCACCTTCTTTCTGAGAAGAAATGGAGCGTCGCCCTGGAAATTCTCCAAGAACTGATGAAAGAGGACGTCCAAGCAGACTATCTACTGCGCATGGCTTATTGTCACCAGCAACTGGGAGATCTCCGCCAGGCAAGTCTGGAGTATCGGGCGGGATTGGAGGCCGAGCCGACCGCCACCTGGGCCCGAATCAATTTCGCCTCGACTCTTTATCGCTTGGGAGAATATCAGGAATCGGCCAACCAATGGGAACGGATTCTGCCGGAATCCAAGACCCCGGACACCTACTACAGGCTGGGACTGTCCTATTCTCACCTGGGTCGTTTTCCCGAAGCCGAGTACGCCTTTGATAAGGCCGTGCGTTTGGGTGATGAACGCCCGGAGGTATTGTACAACCTGGGCCTGAGCCGTCTTCGTTCCAAAAAGCAGGATGAAGCTCGGGATCTGATCCGTCGGGCGGCCGTTGCGGGCTATCCACCGGCCAGAGAGCTCCTTCCCCAACTGGTTCAGTGACTAAAAGAGTTTGAGGACAGTCCCCAAACTCTCCTAGCCCGGATTATGCATAGGTTCTCGTGACGAAGGGGTGAAAGCGCCGGCCTGACAAGGCGCGCGACGGAGGCCCCCGCAAACGTACTGTATGGTACGTTGAGGAGGCCGACCGAGTGCAACGCTGGCAGGGCGGATGAATTCGCCGCTGCAGTAGAGAATTTATGCATAGTCCGGGCTAGCACTCATTGATCCGGTCGATGAACTGTCTTAATCGACCAAAATTGCGGCGATTAAAGGACAGGCTCAACCGGGGAAGCTCCAGCAAGTCGGGTTGATCTCGCTCTTCCTGATAGGGCTCGCAGGCTTCAACTGAACCCTCCCGAACAATGTCCTGAAATTCCTCATTCAGGCTCTTGATCGATGCCTTAGACAGAGGTTGGTTCAGGCGCAGGACCAGTTTTTGTCCGTGGTCCACGTATCGAGAAGAATGGTAACAACGATAAAAGTTCTGAATTTCCCGCCGAGCTTCCTCCACATCGTCCGTGATGGAGAAGAGGGATTCATCTTCGGCAGAAACATAGCCGCCGGCAAGTAGCTGGTTCTGGAAAAATTGGAGCCAATCCCTCCAGTACGTTCCTCCAGGGCCGTCCAGCATCACGATCGGTGTGGGTTCGCTCCTTCCAGTTTGCACGAGAGTGAGGGTCTCGAAGCCTTCGTCTTGAGTTCCCAGGCCACCCGGCATCAATAC
>JAZFTY010000315.1:0-2319 GCA_036446935.1 Acidobacteriota bacterium
CGCCACCTCCTCCCCCCAAACTTCAGCCATCATGGGAGCGAGATCATAAATCATAAAGGGCTGCAGACTCCACATCACCCCCAGTTGGGCGGCTTGCTTGATGTTGTCCTGGCTAATCATCAAGCCGTGGTCGATGGCAAAGCGCTTCCCCATGATCGACTCTACCTGGTTGGCCTTCTCATAGGCGTCCAGGCTCAACAATACCGCTTTGTCTCCGATGTTATGCACACCCGATATGCGATAGCCAAAACGAGTGACAATGGCGGGAGCCGCAGCGCTGGGGTCACCCGGTTCGTCCCATCTGCATCCCCCTTCCAGACCGTAGGCGTCCAGTTCGATCGTTTTTTGCTTCAACAGGGTGGTGCAGTTGTTTCCCCCCTGGCCGTGGGGTGCGCCTGGCGGATCCCCGTCGGGACCCGAGATGGAGACGCCGATCATCCACATTCGGTCGGTCCCATGTCCCTGCAGGCCGCCGAAACGCCTCAGGTACCTCTCCAAAAACGGATTCAGTCTCCCCACCTCATGCGAATACGCCAATCGCATCGGCAGCTGTCCCTGCCGATCCATGTAGGCATAGGTTGTGATGTAATTCCCGGCCAGACGGGTCGATACCGTCGTTACCCCAATAGCAACCCACTCATCCATCTCCCTCTTGTACATGGGCGCGCTCAGCTCCGGCGGTACCAGAGGGAACAATTCCGCGTTGACGACCCCGCCGATGGTTCCCGTCAGGCGACCCGTCAGACTCCCTTGATCATCCCTCTGATAACCGCCAATGTCTTCCCCATAGATCCCTGTGATGATTTCCAGAAGCTTCGTGTTGACGATGGCCGTCCGGGCCACTAATCCTGTGATCACCATGATGGGGTTATCGGGCACCACGCTGTCCAGATCATGCCGGGTAAAGTCCAACAGCGTTTCAGGACGTCTCATGTTGGCATTGACGTCGGTGGTAAACATGGTGTAAATCCACTGCCCCGGGGAGGCCGCTTCCGCCGCCCTCTTCAGATCGGCCAATGCGGTCTCTCGCTCCCGCCATCTCACCGTCACATAACGGACCCCTCGCTGGCGTAGCCCTCGAATCAAGATGGCTTGGTACTCTTGAGGGTGCTTATAGATGGCATATTCGTAGAGATGAGCGTGAGTATCGATGACTCCCGGCATGAGAGCCCTCCCCTCCAGGTTCATCCTCTGGGTGTTGGGTCCGGCCGTTTTCAGGATGCGATCATCATTGCCGACTGCCAGGATTCTGCCATCCCGAACAGCGAGGGCCTGGGCAACGGTAAAGGGAGGCTGGTCTTGATCCATGGTCAGCACCTGCCCGTTGTAGAAAACGAGGTCTGCGTAATGGAGCACCTCTGGCGCCAGATCCTGGGCTTGAGACACCCAGCTGGCGGGTCCAAAGGCAAGGAGAATCACACACAACGTACCGGCAAATTTGTTTTTCTTCATCGTAGCACCTCGTTTCAGATCTGATGAGCCAAAGGAGTCAATAGAAAGGAGTATCTTTCCAAGCAGGACTGGAAGTCAATCATCTCTTTTACCTTGCCTTTAGGGTTTCCAGGCTCTAGGATCATATCTTCGTAATTTCACAGGCTCAGACCTGGGAAAGAGTGGAGAGTGGATTACCACACCTCATCCATGCATTCTCAGGAGGCGAAAATGTTTTCGAAGTCCCAAAAGCTTGTCTTGAAACGCTGGGTCCTTGTGTCCATCGCCTTTTCAATTTCAGCTCTGACCCTGCGTGGAGAAGAACTTCCGCCAGGCAACAAGGACGCGCCCCAGCGCCTGGCCCAGTCCCCTCGCCACACCGAAGTGGTGGAGATCAAAACCCCGTCCGGAGATCTGATCAGGGCACGGGTGGCCTACCCGGAGGGAGACGGTCCGGCTCCCGTGGTGATCGCACTTCACGGCATACCCGGCTGGAAGCCCTGGATCGAGATGTTAGCCGATCAATTGGCGGCTGCAGGGTTTATCGGTGTTGCACCTGACATGGCCAGCGGTAAGGGTCCGGGAGGTGTGGGTACTGCAGGCCTGGATGCCTCTGATGCCTCCAGGCTGGTGTTTAGCCTAACCTGGGAAGAGGTCGTGGAGCGGATCAACGCGGTAGCCGACTATGCCATGGCCCTGCCGGGTGCTCAAAAGCAGTTCGCCGTGATGGGATTTTGTTGGGGAGGACGCACGGCCTTCGCCTACGCGGGTGAGCGGGCTGATCTCGGTGCCGCCATCGTCTATTATGGAGAGTCTCCTTCTGCGCAGGTCCTGGCACGCATTAGTGCTCCCATTCTGGGCCTCTACGGCAAGGATGATGCCCGCGTC
>JAZFTY010000316.1:0-5418 GCA_036446935.1 Acidobacteriota bacterium
GAAAACCGCGCTCGGGGCCGAGAAGGTGGTCCCCTGGCGCGAGGCGGCGACGGCGCTCGACGCGGTGGACGAATTGCGCGAGCGGGGACGACTCGTCGTCGCGCTCGAGAAGACCGACTCGAGCGTCCCGCTCGCCGAGGCCGAGATCAGGTTCCCCTGCGTGCTCCTCCTCGGGAACGAGGTCGCCGGGCTGACCGACGAAGTGCTTCGGGCCGCCGACCTCGTCTGCCACCTGCCGATGCACGGCTTGAAGAGCTCGCTGAACGTCGCAGTGGCCGCGGGGGTTGCATTGTACGAGATCAGACGCTCGGCGGAGAGGGCGGGCGCGGCGAGGGCGGAGAAGTAGAGCGTCTACCTGTCGCGGCCGCTCCTCCCATTCGCCTTGACACACCCCGCCGCCGCGCGTTACCCTTGGCGAATGGAAGGATGGTCCGCGATGGGAAGTTCTGCTCCTCTTGCGTTCTTCACCGGCGGGATCGGCTGGCAGGAGATCATGCTGATAATGGTCGTGCTCCTCCTCTTCTTCGGCAGGCGCATCCCCGAGGTCATGCGCTCGCTCGGCAAGGGCGTCAGCCAGTTCAAGAAGGGCCTGAGCGAGGTCGAGGAAGAGGTGAGGAGCGTGGCCGCGGAGGCTTCCGTGGCGGAAGCCCGCAAGCGAGCCCGCCGGGCGGCCACGGAATGGGAAGCAGCTGGGAGATCGGACGCTTGGCAGCAGAGCAATTCATCCATCGGAACCAGACGGCCCCTCAACCTTTTGATCCATCTCGATTCATTGGGGACAGGCCCAGAATTCTGGTGTAAACCACTGAAGTCAAAGGATAATTCTCGGGGCTGGCACCGAACTCCCCACCCAACCTCACAACGAGAACCTCTACCTACTCGCCTGCCATCTGCGGTCAGGTGGTCAGCGCTCAGCCGGTCTGTACTCGCATTCCTCCTGAAACACACAATCCTTACAAACAGGCGTTTTTCTGCAGACCTGCTTCGCGTGCTCGACGATGAGCGCATGAAAACGCTTGTAGAGAGGAACATCGGCGGGCAAATGGGATTCGAATAGCTGCTGGACTTCCTGGTAGCTCGCCTTCGGGTTCAGAAAGCCGTATCGAGTAAAGAGACGTCGCGTATAGGCGTCCACCACAAAGTGGGGCCGGTCGCAGGCATAAAGAAGAATCGAGTCGGCCGTCTCAGGCCCAATCCCGGGGATGGAGAGAAGCTCCTCGCGTCCAACCTCGCTGTAGAATTCACCCGGATAGGCCAGAATGAACTGGGTGATTCCTTTTAAGCGCTTTGCTTTTTGCCTGTAGAATCCTGCTGAACGAATGGTGTTCTCCAGAAAAGCCTGAGGACAACGTTTGATTCGATCGGCTTCCACCAACTGCTCCTCGATCATCCGGGTCAGGACCTTTTCCACGTTCTTCCAGTTGACATTCTGGGTAAGAACCGCTCCTACCACGACCTCAAGACGGCGAGGCCTGAATTCCCCACTGAGCGGCCATTCCCCATGGGGCCAGCCTCTGGGTGAGGGATAGGCCTTCTCGAGGGTTTGGAAAATTTTGATCAGAGAAGGAATCCCCATCGTGAGTGGGTCAACAGATCATACAAATCAACTCAAGTCAGGTGGATGAATCCGTATCAGAGCCACCCCGCTGGGAGACGATACGCAAATTGGATTGCCGAGATTCATCAGCCCCTGACTGTTTGTCTGAAGGATAAGCGATCCGCTGGTGACCGGCACTTCGCAAGATATCCGTCAAAAGGTCAATGATCTTTTGCAATTCTCCGATGGTTAGGCCGGAGTCGTCAAGCTCTCCCTGTTCCAACTTTCCGTAAGCAATTCGATTGACCAGCTTGCGAACTTCTTCCTTATCGCGGCTCTTGAGCACTCGACAGGCGGCCTCACAGGAATCCACGATCATGAGAATGGCTGTTTCCTTACTCTTAGGTTTGGGCCCGGAATATTTGAAAACCCGTTCTGACTTGATCTCCGATTGTTGCTGTTTTGATTTGTGGTAGAAGAATTCGATGGTAGAGGTCCCATGGTGCTCCGGAATAAAATCCTCAACGGGCCCGGGCAATCCGATCCGTCTAGCCAATCGGATTCCAAGGGTCACATGGGAGCGAATCACCGCCGCCGAAGCAACCGGCCCAAGTTCATCATGCTGGTCTTCATCTCCTACCTGATTTTCAATAAAATACAGAGGATTAAACATCTTACCGATGTCATGATAGTAGGCTCCCACCCGAACCAGGAGGCCGTTTGCACCAATCTCGTTGGCCACTCTTCCTGCAATACTTGCCACTGCCATGGTGTGCTGGTAGGTACCCGGCGCCTTCAGGAAGAGCTCGCTCAGGACCGGGGTGTTGAGATCCAGAAGCTCCATTAAACGAAACGGGGAGGCGAAATCGAACAGTCGCTCGAAAGCGGGAAGAGTGAGCATGGTGAGAAAACCGGCCATAACACCGTTACTGAGACTGGCCACGGCATCGGGGAGAACAATGGAAAGTTGGTGACCGTTGAGAATCGATTGACACAAGAACACCCCACCCATGACCAGACCCACCAACAGGGATGCGAACATCAGTTCATCCCGCCTGCGGGCCTGACGCACCCAACTTCCACTGACCAGTCCTCCGGAGAGTAAAACCAGAAAAAGTCCAAAATCAAAGGGGGCCTGCAGGAAGACAAAAATCAGGGTAGTGAGCATCGTCAAAGGAACAAGGCGCCGGTTCACGAACACCGTGATCACCATTCCGGCCCATGGCAAAGGAATGAGATAGGGCGAAAACATCCCGTAAAACAGCGAAATCTTGGCACCCACCAGCACGATCAGAATGGTCAGGTAAATCAGGATGAGATTTTTGTTCTTTTCCGTACCGGTGGGATAGAGAATGTTGATGTGGTAGAGCAGGATGAAGATAAAGACACTCAAAATGAGCAATGTTCCCAGGACTTCTCCTGGAGGGACGTTGAACCGATTCCGCAACGCTTCTTCGACCAGCAGCCGGTCCGATTCAGTGATTCGCTTTCCCTTCGGAATCAGAAGCTCGTGACGCACCAATGATCTTCCCTGTGCCTGAAAGGAGGCAGGAGCTCGGTAGGCGATCCAAGCTTCGCTTCCCGTGTCTGGAGGATCGTATGGGTAGATGAGATTTGCAAAAAAAATGATTAAGAAGGCGCCGGGAATGAATAGAGCAGTGGAAATCCATGCCACGTAAGGAATACCAAACAAAGAAGGACGGGCAGGAACGAGTTCCTCATCACGCAACGCCTTGTCGGGCAAAGCCTGCTTTCCCAGATCCCTGAGAGCTCTGTTTTCCAATCTTTGGATCACGCCCTGGGCCGATTCCAGGCGCCTCTTGTGAAGAAGACGCATCAGAACCAGAATCGCCCCAAAGACGGCGACGCTCATTAAAATGGCGAACGAGTAGGTGTAGATCCCAGTCACAACCCTTCTATTTTAGCATTTTGAGGTGCGACGACGGCGCGCTGGGGCAGTTTAGCGGGTCAGGTGATTGGCCGGTCTGCGGTCAGTTGTCGGTTGTCAGCTGTCTGTTGTCTGTTGTCTGTTGTCTGTTGTCTGTTGTCTGTTGTCTGCAGTCTGCGGTCAGGTGTCAGTTGTCCGCTGTCTCCAGCTTCCTGCTCCAACGCAGCTGAAACCAACCCATGAGAAAGGAAAGCAAGATGCCCAACTGGAGAGCGGTGGTTTCCAGGGTGGCCCGGACTTCTAAAATAGAAAGCCTGAACATCCACTCCAGTGGGGTCTCCTTGATCCAGCCGATGGTCTGCAGTTCCCGCACTCCATAACCCGCAAAAACAAAGGCCAGCACCCCCAGAAGGACTCCGGTGATGGCAAAAAAGGGGCGGAGCGGAATGCGAAGACCTACCTTGAACATGAGAAAAACAAGCGAAAATAAAATGAGGGTGCCCAACAATAAACCCATGACAATGGCGCCTTCGGCGCCTTCGCTTCTCATCCACAGCGCTTCATAAAAGAGAATCGTCTCCACCGCTTCCCGATAAACGACCAGAAATGCCACCGAGGCAAGGGCCAAGCCACTCCCTGTCCCCATCGCCTGCTCGGCTTTTTGTCGAATGTATTCCTTCCAATTGCGGATGTCGACCTGGCGAATCGCCCAAAAACTCACCGAAAACAGGACCGCGGCAGCCAGCAAAGAGGTCATCCCCTCGAGAGCTTCCTGCTCAAGAGGAGAGATCCCCAGAGCAAACTGAATCACCCACCAGGTGAGGATACCCACCACAACGGCGCCAACGACACCCATGACAATGTACTTTTGAAGTTCGCGGTAACCAGCCGCTGCTAGATACGTCAACATCACCGCTAAAAGAAGCGCTGCTTCCATGCCTTCTCGTAAAATAATGGCCAGAGATTGCACAAAGGCAAAACTCGAGGAAGCCTCCGAATCGCCGAGCGTTTGCCCCGCAAGTTTCATCAGTTCCTGCACGGATTGACAGCGGGCATTCACTGCCTCCACGGAAGCACCATTACTCAAATCCATACGATAACGTGCGAACTGGGTTTCCAACTCCACGGTGAGACCGCGATCCTCCTGAGCCAGTGCAGGTTCTATGGGCTCCACGCCTTCCAGGTAAGCATCCAGGGCCAACTTGAGGGCCAGATCAACCTTCCCCTGCTCATAGGCTACGCTGCTCTGCTGGAGCTTTTGCGCAGCCAACACCAGAAGATCCTGCAAAGAGGCACCGGGAGGATTTTCTCGATAGTAATCAATGTAGGCCACTTGGGCTTCGACTCCACTATTGGCCAGTTGGCCAAGCAGTTCTTCGTTGGAGTGGACAGCCAGGTTCTTCAGGGTCACCGGGAGAAGAGTACTGGGAGGAACGGGATTGAAGCCCTTGCGAAGGGTCATGATGAAAAAGGCGATGTCCCAACGTTCCTGATCACTGAGCGACTCCAGGTGGGAAGGCATTTCCGTACCCTCCACGCCAAAAGTGAGGGCATTGAAGAGCTGATGAGGAGCCAGCTGATTCATGCGCGGATCCTGAAAAGAGCGGGGAGGAGGATCCAACTCCGCTGCCGAGGGTCCCTTTCCGTCGCCCTCCAGACCATGACACTTCGCACAATGCTCTACAAAGAGTCTCTTGCCTCTCGACAAATTGGGGACAACGGCTGGGTAGGAGATCACGTTCAAGTGCTCGGAATACCTGGGAAGAAGGCTCAAGGTGAGGCCTCGAACTTCGCTCCACTCTCGCTTTTCTTCGATCAATCGACGAATGTTTTCCAGCTCGGTGAGGATCTCCTGAGGAGGACCGAGTTGACGAGACTCCTCCAACAAAAGCTGACTAAAGTCCAACATCTCCTGGTACTCAAATTCACTGATGACCTGCCCCGATTCCACGGCAGCACCGTAATCCGTTCCCAGGTATTGAAGGAGAAATAT
>JAZFTY010000317.1:0-2001 GCA_036446935.1 Acidobacteriota bacterium
CATCAAAGTGGGTCCTCCCACGGAAGAAGAGACACTGGAGATCATCAACGGGATCAAGAGCCGCTACGAAGCGTTTCATCAGGTCGAATACACCGATGAGGCTGTTCACGCCGCCGTCTATCAGTCCAGTCGTTATATTACTGATCGCTTCCTCCCCGACAAGGCCATCGATGTCCTGGATGAAGCCGGTGCTCGCGTCAAACTGGACAATACCGTTCTTCCCGAGGGTGTCAGTGATCTTCGAAAGAAGCTTAAGGTCATCGTCCGTCAGATGGACGACGCCATCCTGGCCAAGGAATTTGATCGGGCCGCCCAGTTGAAGGATGAAGAGTTGCTGGAGCGCGAAAACCTGCAGGTCATCAAGGAGCGCTGGGATGTCCGGAAACACACCTCTCCCCAGGTGAAAAAGGAGCATGTGGAGCATGTGATTTCACGCTGGACAGGTATCCCCGTCACCTCTTTGCATGAGGAAGAGATGGAGCAGCTGCTTCGCATGGAAGATCAACTTCACGAGAGAGTCGTGAGTCAGGATCGAGCTATCTCGGCGCTTGCCAGAGCCATTCGCCGCAGCAGGGCAGGAATGAGAAATCCAAACCGGCCGGTTGGATCCTTTCTGTTTCTGGGGCCCACGGGGGTGGGAAAAACGGAACTTGCCAAAGCGCTGGCTTCCGCACTGTTTGGCAGCGACAAGGCCCTGATTCGCTTTGACATGTCCGAGTATATGGAGAAGCACTCGGTGTCCAAGCTCATTGGTTCTCCCCCGGGTTACGTGGGACATGAAGAAGGTGGGCAGTTGACCGAGCAGGTGAAGCGGAATCCTTACTCTGTTCTGCTGCTAGACGAGATTGAAAAAGCTCACTTTGACGTCTTCAATATTTTACTCCAGGTTTTTGAAGATGGTCAGTTGACCGATTCCCTTGGGAATACCATTGATTTCAAAAACGCCATCATCATCATGACCTCCAATATCGGAGCTCGTTATCTGGTGGATCGATCCCAGATGGGATTTTCCACAAAACAGGATGAGAGCCAGGAAAAGGTGGAAGAGTTGATCATGGGCGAGGTTAAAAAACTCTTCAATCCGGAGTTTTTGAACCGCCTCGACGAAGTGATCATGTTCGAGTCCTTGACCGAAGAGAATCTGCGCGAGATCGTAGAGCTCCTTTTAGCACAAGTCAACGAGAACGTGGCAGCCAAGGAGATCAAGATCAATCTCAGGGAAGAAGCCAAAGACTGGATCATCCGAAAGACTTGCCACGACCGCGCCTATGGAGCGCGTCCACTGCGCCGGGCCATTCAGCGATACATTGAGGATTCCGTCGCCGAGCTGATTATTGAGGGTAAATTGAAGGAAAAGCAGACCCTGAACATCTATTTGGAGGGTGACGCACTCTACTATCGACCCAAGGGCTCCCAAAAGCAGGGAGCACCTCTTGCTTACGGTCTGGCCTAAGCCCGCACTTCTCACACCCAATCTACTCCGTCGGCGGATCTGGCCACGCCTACTGCGCGACCCGCAAGCGGGTACCTCCTCGGTCGGCCTCCTCAACGTACCGTACAGTATGTTTGCGGGGGGCGACCCGAAACGGGTGCCCTCGCACGCCTTGTATTCACAGCCACCTCCGCCGCCTCGCTACGATCGGGTGTGAGAAATGTGGGCTGTCCGTGACCCCATACATTCTTCATTTCGTGCTTTCGTAGGTTTGGCCGTTCGGATTTCACCATATTTTCACCCGAGTCGACACATTTTTCTTGTAGTTCGACTTCCAACAAAAACCGGTAGACTTGGCGCGTCCTCCGGAGCCCTGAAGGGGCGACAGGGAATAGCCCAGGGCTTTAGCCCTGGGTAGGAATTTGCAACAGATCAGAGCCCTGTAAGGGCGGCACCTGAGGGGTGGTTGCTCTTGGACTCCATTGCAAGATAAAATTGAGCGGCCATGACTCCTCTTGAAAGCGTCAGTAAGGTTTTGTTCGGGCAACTGTGTGTGGTCCGGACCTTGG
>JAZFTY010000318.1:0-12382 GCA_036446935.1 Acidobacteriota bacterium
GTCGGGCAGATCCTCTCGACGGACGATCAGTGAATGGTACCGAGTGGCCTCGAACGGATCAGGAAGGTTCGAGAGCACCGAGTCATGGTCGTGGTGGATCAGGGAAGTCTTGCCATGCATCAACTGGGGAGCACGGACCACACTGGCTCCAAAGGCCTCTCCGATGGCCTGGTGACCCAGACAGACTCCCAGGATGGGGATCCGGCCCGCAAACTCCTGAACCAGTGAGACAGAGATTCCTGCATTCGAGGGCAACCCCGGCCCTGGGGAGATCACGATACAATCCGGCTTCATGGAACTGATTTCAACCAGGCTCACGGCATCATTGCGGTGAACCTGGATGTCACACCCTAGCTCACCCAGATATTGGACCAGGTTGTAGGTAAAGCTATCGTAGTTATCGATGACAAGAACGGTCATGTCTAAGAGCGCGCTTTCGCGCGCTTTCCAGGTTCCAGGTTCCAAGTTTCAGGTTTCATTGTCTGTTGTCAGCTGTCTATTGTCTGTTGTCAGCTGTCTATTGTCTGTTGTCAGCTGTCAGCTGCTCCGCTTAGCTCCTCCCCTAACTCCAGGGCTCGAAAGAGCGCCTCGGCCTTGCTGTAGCACTCTTTGTCTTCGAACTCGGGAACCGAATCGGCCACGATTCCAGCCCCGGCCTGCAGATAGGCTCTTCCGTCCTGGAGAACCACCGTGCGAATAGTAATACAGGTGTCGAGATTTCCCGAGTAGTCCAGATACCCGATAGCGCCGGCATAGATGCCCCGCTGGGTGGGCTCAAGTTCCTGGATGATCTCCATGGCTCGTACTTTGGGGGCTCCACTGACCGTTCCAGCCGGGAAACATGCTTCGAGGGCATCAAATCGATTCAGTTCCGGGCGCAACGAACTCCTCAGGGCACTCACCAAATGCATCACATGAGAGTACTTTTCCGGGAACATGAGCTCCTCGACCCGCACCGATCCGTATTGACTGACACGCCCCAGATCGTTGCGACCCAGATCCACCAGCATCAGATGCTCGGCCCTCTCCTTCTCATCCTGGAGCAATTCTTCTTCAAGTGCCTTATCTTCTGCCGCATCGCGGCCACGCCGGCGGGTACCCGCAATGGGGCGATACTGAAGGTCCGATCCCTGAACACGGATCAGCATCTCCGGAGAAGAGCCGGCGATGCTCATATTCTCACGCTTGAGAAAGAACATATAGGGCGACGGATTCAGAAAGCGAAGAGCTCGATAGACGTTAAAGGGATCGCCCGTATAGTCAGTTTCAAAACGCTGGGAGAGCACCACCTGGAAAATGTCTCCGGCAGAAATGTATTCCTTGGCCTGTTTCACGGCGGCGTGAAAACCTTCATGGGAAAAGCTGGAAGTGATTTTCTTGGATGAGCTGGGGGAGGACAAAGGGACCGTCACAAAATCTCGTGATAAGTCGTGACCGTCCTTTTCTCCTCCAAACAGCTTTCCCTCCAGTTCTTCCACCTGTTTCTCGCCCTGGTGAGAGAGGATGATAATTTGGTGCTTCAAGTGGTCAAAGGCCAGGATATTGGAGTAATAGTCCATCAGCACGGGCCCTGAGCCCACACCAGGGGCAGTGCTTGTGGTTTCTTTCAACTCCGGAAATCGTTCGAATTCCCGGACCATTTCGTAGCAGAAGACACCCACGGCACCTCCGGTAAAGGGGGGAAGATCGGCCTGGGAAGGGCGTTCTTCCGGGAAATTGGAGCAGAAGTCTGAAAAATTCCCTTCGAAGCTTTCATCCGGATCGACTCCAATGAAGGAATAGCGACCCATCTTTTCCCCGCCCTCGACGGATTCCAACAGAAAGGCCCGCTCGGTCCCCCTGGAAACCCGCCTAAAGGCCGAAACCGGCGTGAGCAGGTCTGCCAGTATGGCTTTGTGATAAATCATCCTACTTAACCAAAAAGTCTAACCAGAAAATAAAAAGGCCGTGGAGAAACTCTCCACGGCCTTTCAGCTTTGATCTCTACTTGGCCCTATGAAGATTACAGTTCTCCGGCAGCTGGGTGCTTAATTGTTCCCGTTGCGCCAGAAAAAACTGCGAATAGCCATAGTGCCTTCCTCGTCTTTAGGATAGGAGGACCCGGCTCTTTATGTCAAGAACTTTTTTGAACGGATGGTCACGGATAGATGAAATTGGAGGCTTCTGACACCTTCCGAATGTCAGCTGTCTTCTTTACCCTACTCCGCCGGACATCGATTTCAGGAACTCGGCGTTGGACTTCGTCTTGCGCAGCTTTTCAAGCAGCAACTCCATAGCCTCGGTGGAGGAGAGGGGATTGAGCACCTTGCGGAGCACCCAGATCCGGCCCAGATCCTCCTTGCTCAACAGCAATTCTTCCTTTCGGGTTCCGGAGCGATTGATATCGATGGCCGGAAAGATTCTCTTGTCTACCAGCTTGCGATCCAGATGCAGCTCCAAGTTGCCGGTTCCCTTGAACTCTTCGAAAATCACGTCGTCCATGCGGCTACCGGTATCAATCAGGGCAGTGGCAACGATAGTCAGGCTGCCGCCTTCTTCGATGTTTCGTGCGGCACCGAAAAAGCGCTTGGGGCGTTGCAAAGCGTTGGAATCCACACCCCCTGACAGAACCTTTCCAGAGGGAGGAACGATGGTGTTGTAAGCCCGGGCCAGACGAGTGATCGAGTCCAGCAGGATCACCACATCTTTCTTGTGCTCCACCAGCCGCTTGGCTTTTTCAAGCACCATCTCAGCCACCTGGACGTGCCGAGTGGCGGGCTCATCGAATGTGGAACTGATGACCTCACCATGCACCGAACGCTCCATGTCAGTCACCTCTTCCGGGCGCTCGTCGATGAGCAACACGATGAGCACCGTATCGGGATTGTTGGTGGTAATCGAGTTGGCCAGACTCTGTAGAATCATGGTTTTTCCGGCCCGAGGTGGTGAGACGATCAATCCTCGCTGGCCCTTTCCAATGGGGCACAAAAGATCCATGACGCGCCCTGCCAGGCTCTCCTGATCGGTTTCCTGTGGCATCATCTCTTCAGGATAGAGCGGTGTCAGGTTTTCAAAAAAGATCCTCTCTCGAGCCACGTCGGCATGTTCGAAGTTAATGGCCTCCACTTTGATCAGGGCAAAATAGCGCTCTCCCTCCTTGGGGGGACGAACCTGTCCCGAAACCGTGTCACCGGTTCTCAGGTCGAATTTACGAATTTGAGACGGTGAGACATAGATATCGTCCGGACCCGGGAGATAGTTGTACTCGGGTGCCCGCAGGAAACCGAACCCATCAGGGAGGGTTTCCAGCACACCCTCTGAAAAAATCAGCCCACTGCGCTCGGTCTGGGCCCTCAAGATCTCAAAGATCAGCTCCTGCTTGCGCATCCCGGTTGCCCGAGCAATATCCAAGTCCTTGGCTACCTGACCCAGTGCCGGAATGTTCAATTCCTTGAGCTCCTGAATGTTCAAAGAGTCCACTTTCTGTTGTTTGACTGAGGGGGAACTTGCTTCACCCATGACTATATCCTCTCTAGTATTCGCCACAATTCTTTCTTCCCCGTTCCTGTGGCAGCGGAATAAGGGAGCACACGACAATGAAAAACGTTTTCGATCTGATCGAGGGACTTCTGAAGCTTGTTGGAGGACAGTTTATCCACCTTAGTTACAACCACTTGGTAAGGAATGCTGAACTGCTCCAGCCACTCTTGCATCACCTGATCCAAGTCCGTTGGCTCTCGACGAGCATCCACCATCATGACCGTAAGCTTCAGGTCCTCATCCTCTCTGAGAAATTCTTCAACCATATATCCCCAACGGCCCCGGACGCTTTTCGGGGCCTTGGCATATCCATAACCGGGCAGGTCCACGAAGATCCATCTATTCTCGACGTTGAAAAAGTTGATGATCTGGGTTCGCCCCGGGCTGGAACTGGTCCGGGCTAGACCCTTTTTACCAACTAAATTATTGATTAAGCTGGATTTTCCAACATTCGATCTCCCCGAAAACGCGATTTTAGGAAGTTTCAGCTTGGGGTATTCACCCTTTTGAGTCGCGCTTTTGAGAAAGTGAACAACCACTGATGGCTAACCGTTGACCGCTAATAAAGCAGAATCACGATTCGAAACTAAAGGCTGATATGGACAGCTAATGCACTCTGCGTTTTTTGGATTTTATGTCTTTACTCGGCACAGTGCCAGCGGTCAGAGATCAGCTGCTCAGTGGACTCCGGGACGATCTCCTTCTTTGACCTGAGGAGGTCGCTGTGCCTTCATGAATTCTTTTCGATCTTTCTTGCGGATGGGTTCCTCTAATGCAATGTCCAAAACCTCATCCATCGTATCGACGAGTATCATCTTAACATCTTTTAGGACCGAACGGGGAATATCTTTGAGATCTTTTTCATTATCTTTAGGCAAAATCACCGTTTTGATACCCCCACGGTGAGCGGCCAGCACTTTCTCCTTCAGGCCGCCAATGGGCAAGACCTTACCCCGCAGCGTGATCTCACCGGTCATGGCGACGTCACGACGCACGGGAATACCGGACAGTGCCGAAATAATGGTGGTGGCAAGGGTAATACCCGCAGAAGGACCATCCTTGGGAATTGCACCCTCGGGAATATGAACGTGGAGGTCCAGCAACTTGTGAAAATCCGTTTCTAAATCAAATTCTTCAGTCCGTGAGCGGACAAAGGACAATGCCGCTTTAGCGGATTCCTGCATGACCTCACCCAGCTTACCGGTGAGGGTTAGTTCACCTTTCCCTTCCATGGTAGTCGCTTCGGCCAGCATGACTTCCCCGCCGACCTCAGTCCAGGCCAATCCGGTGGCTAAACCCACTTCACTGGCCTCGGCCACCAACGACTGGCGGAACTTTTGAATGCCCAGAAGTTCTCCCACCTGTTTTTCGTCGACGAAAACCTTCTTGAACTCCTTTTTGCCCCCTTTGGCAACCACCACCTTGCGGGCCACCTTTCGGCAAACATTGGCGATCTCCCGCTCCAGATTTCGAACCCCTGACTCACGGGTATAACTGGAGATAACTTCCAGAAGACCTTCCTCGGAAAATTCGATGTGACTAGGCTTCAAGCCCTGCTTCTTCAACTGCTTGGGAGCCAGGTACTGTTTGGCGATGCTCAACTTCTCCAGTTCTGTGTAGCCCGAGATATGGATAATCTCCATTCGGTCCTGCAGGGGACGTGGAATGGTGTGAAGCACGTTAGCCGTGCACACGAACATCACGTTGGACAGGTCAAACTCGGTATCGAGGTAGTGGTCGACAAAGGTGGTGTTGTGTTCCGGATCCAACACTTCCATCAGCGCTGCAGAGGGATCGCCACGGAAATCCATGCCCATCTTGTCTACTTCGTCCATCAGAAACACCGGGTTCCGGGTACCCGCCTTTTTCATCATCTGAATGATTTGACCCGGCAGGGCGCCGATATAAGTCCGGCGGTGGCCGCGAATTTCCGCTTCATCCCGCACTCCACCCAGAGATAGCCTGACAAACTTGCGTCCGGTGGCTCGGGCGATGGAACGTCCCAGAGAACTCTTTCCCACTCCCGGAGGACCCACGAAACAGAGGACCGATCCCTGCTGTGTCTTGGAAGAGAGTTGGCGAACCGCCAGAAACTCCAGAATGCGCTCTTTCACCTTCTCGAGCCCATAGTGATCTTCATCAAGGACCTTTTCGGCCTTCTGGAGACTTTTGATCTCTCGGCTTCGTTTGTTCCAGGGCATGGAAACCAGCCAATCGATGTAGGTCCGACTGACGGTGGTTTCGGCGCTCATAGGAGGCATCTGCTCGAGACGCTGAATCTCATTGGTCGCTTTCTCATAGGCGTCTTCGGACATGTTCGCCTTTTCGACCTTCTGCTTCAGCTGTTCGATTTCATCTTTCTCATTTCGTCCCAGCTCCTTCTGGATCGCCTTCATTTTTTCACTCAGGTAGTATTCTCGCTGGGCTTTTTCCATCTGGCGCCGCACGCGTCCCTGCAGCGACTTGTCCATCTTGACCTTTTCGATTTCTACGTCGATAAACTCGCAGATCTTCTCGATCCGCTTGGCAGGTTCAGCAATTTCAAGCAGGGCCTGCTTATCTTCGACCGAAATGGGTAGATTGGCTGCAACGGTATCGGCCAGGCGGTCGGCATCGCTGCTGTGTGCCGCCTGCACAATGGTTTCGTAATTAATATTAGGATTGAGCTTGGCAAACTCTTCAAAGAGCGTGTTCAATCGCTTGGTCAGCAGGCTCAGCTTGGCTTGGGAAACCTTGCTGACGGGATCAAACTTCACCTCTGCCTGAAAAAATCCGACCGCTTCCTCCACCCGGATCGCCCGTGCTCGGCGTAGGCCTTCAACCAGAACTTTGATATTGCCGTCGGGGAGCTTGAGGCTTTGTACAATATTGGCCACAGTCCCCACTTTATAGATATCCGTGGGAGCAGGACTGTCCAGAGAAGCATCGATCTGGGTAGCCAGATAAATCTTTTTATCGGCTTCCAGAGCCCTCTCTAAAGCCAGTACCGAGGACTGGCGCCCGATGACAAAGGGCACCATCATGTGGGGAAAGACCACCACGTCCCGGATCGGCACCATGGGGTAAATTTGGGTTGCTCTTTCTTCAATATCGCTCATAACTTAAAAGAAATTTCGATCAGATCCTCTCTCTTATAGATCCATTTGGGAAGCAAACGTTTCAAACGAACAGTGACCATTTATCACCTGGTACTGACCATTTCGAGCTTCCCTGTCGTCGTCGTCGCCCCGCCTTGCTTTGCGCAAACCGTCCCCAAAAACGTACACAGGGAATTTAGAGGATCATGGACCAGCAGGATGCTCAGGGACTATCCTGCCTTTTCCAGCAGTTTCAGAAAGACCTCTTTGTTTTCGACCATCTCGCGCGTTACCAAAAACTCTTTCACCTTTTTGGTCGAAGGCAGCTCGTACATCACATCTAACATAAGATCTTCTGTGATCAAGCGCAAGCCGCGCGCACCGATTTTTGTCTCCAGTGCCTTTTCGGCGATCGTCTCCAGCGCATCGCTGGTGAACTTTAGGGACACACCCTCGAATTCGAACATCTTAAAGTACTGCTTCACCAAGGCATCGGTCGGCTCCGTGAGAATTTTCACTAACGCGTCCTTGTCCAGCTCGTGCAGTGTGCAAATAATGGGAAGCCTTCCCACAAATTCAGGAATCAATCCGTATTTAATGAGGTCTTCGGGTAAGATTTCCTCCAGGATCTGCGAGTCATCTTCATTGCCCCAGCGCGGAGAGCTCAACGAAGCATTAAATCCAACACTACTGTGTCCGATGCGCCTCTGAATCACCTTGTCCAGTCCTACAAAGGCTCCACCGCAAATAAACAGAATGTTGGTGGTGTCTATCTGGACGAACTCCTGATGGGGATGCTTGCGACCTCCCTGAGGTGGAACATTGGCCATCGTTCCTTCCAGGATTTTCAAAAGTGCCTGTTGCACCCCTTCACCGGAGACATCACGGGTAATGGAGGGATTTTCATCTTTTCTCGAAATCTTGTCGATTTCGTCGATGTAGATGATCCCCTGCATGCAACGGTCGCGGTCTCCTCCGGCTGCCTGCAGCAGCTTGAGAATAATGTTTTCCACGTCCTCGCCGACGTAACCCGCTTCGGTCAGGGTGGTTGCGTCAACGATAGCAAAGGGCACGGAGAGCATGCGGGCCAGAGTCTGGGCTAGCAGTGTCTTGCCCGTCCCGGTGGGACCGATCAACATCACGTTGCTTTTGGCCAGTTCTACATCCCGGTGGCGACGTCGGCCGATTTTGATTCGCTTGTAATGATTGTAGACGGCGACAGCCAGCTTTTTCTTGCTGATCTCCTGGCCGATCACATATTGATCGAGAAATTCCTTGATCTCCAAAGGCTTAGGAAGCGCCTCCTTGCCGGAGGACGATTCCACCGTCATATCGTCGGAGATGATCTCGTTGCAAACGTCAACGCACTCGTCACAGATAAAGACGGTGGGACCTGCGATCAGTTTTTTTACGTCATTCTGACTCTTGTTGCAGAATGAACAATGCAGAACATCGTCTCCGTCTTTTTTCATGGCTATTGCGTATCAGCTCTTAGCTGCCTGTCCGCCAGTTTCTTCCGGTGGTATATGTTTTTCTATGATCTCGTCAATTATACCATATACCTTAGCCTGCTCAGCACCCATTATAAAGTCACGTTCCACGTCTTTTCCGACGCGTTCTACCTTCTGCCCGGTATGCTTGGCAAGGATGTCATTGGTCATTTCTCGCATTCGAAGAATTTCTTTTGCCTGAATGTCAATATCGGTCGCCTGTCCCGAGAGTCCTGACACCGAAGGCTGGTGGATCAAGATCCTGCTGTTGGGCAAGCTGAATCGCTTTCCGGGAGTTCCGGCCGCAAGGAGCAAGGCTCCCATCGATGCCGCCTGGCCTATGCAAATGGTGGTCAGATCATTCTTCACAAATTGCATGGTGTCGTAAATCGCCAGTCCAGCGGTAATCGAACCTCCAGGGGAATTGATGTAAAGGGAGATATCCCGATTAGGGTCTTCCGCCATCAAATACAACAACTGGGCGATCACCAGATTGGCCACGTTGTCGTCCACGGGTGTCCCCACGAAAATAATATTGTCTTTGAGCAACCGCGAGTAAATGTCGTAGGCACGTTCACCTCGGTTCGTTTGCTCAACCACCATCGGAATCAGCATTGCTTTCTTCCCTTCTCTATATTATATGCCTGACCACCTGACGCGTCAGCTGTCTGTGGTCTGTGGTCTGTGGTCAGTCGCTTACCTTGGCACTTTCCTGCAGCATCTTCAACACCTTTCCTCGAAACAACCGGCTTTTGACACCCTCCATCCGATTCTCCTGCTGAAAGTATTGCTGCACTTTCTCCTTGGGCTGGTTCATGGAATCCGCCATTTGTTCCACTTCCTGATCCAACTCTTCCGTGGATATCTGAATATCCTCGCGGCGTCCGATTTCACTCAGGATCATGCTTCCGCGCACCTGCTGCTCTGCTTGAGGCTGGAAATCCGCACGAAGTTTTGCCCAGTCCACGTTCGCCTTACTGGGATCAACCCCCTGGGAGACCATTCCATAAGCCAGATCGGTTAACATCGCGTCACTTCGATCCTTTACGAGAACCTCTGGAAGTTCGAAACTTGTCTTCTCGACCAACTTTTCCAGGAGCTTATTCTCATAATCCTTCTCACGATTTTTCTCCCGCTCAACAGCCAAACGCTTCTCGATTTCTTCTCGCAGCTCCTGAATGGTCTTGTAGTCGCCCAAATCCTTAGCGAACTCGTCATTCAAGTCGGGAAGTTCCTGCTCCTTCAACTCCCCTATCTGGACCGTGAACAGCAGCTTGTGTCCGGCCAATTTCTTCTCCGGATAATCGGAATCGTACTCGACTTCAAATTTCTTTTCCTCACCAACTTTGCTCCCCAATAAGGCCTGGGTAAAAGCCTTATGAGTCTGCTCGTCTCCTACATTGACCACCACGTTCTTTTCGGTAAAGGGTTCGTGTAGCGGAGCACCTTCTTCCCCATCCAGGTATTCCCCCTGGAGTTCAATACCCACATAGTCTCCCTTCTTAATGGACCGATTCTCCACCGAGACCAGTCGGGAGTGTTCCTGGCGCAGCCTCTCCAATTCCTCCTCGACGTCTTCCGGGGTCACAGGCTTCAATTCGACCGTAACCTTCAATCCTTTGTATTCGGGAAGCTCGATTTCCGGATGAATCTCAAAGTTAGCCTCGTAGACCAGTGGATCCCCCTCCTCAAAAGTCAAATGATCCAGACTAGGTTCACCGATCGGTTGAACCCCTTTCTCACGGAGCGCCTGGTCGTAAGAATTGGGAATCAGCTTCTGAAGAACATCACTGCGGATACTCTTTTTGAAGTGTCGCTTGATGAGTTCCACTGGCGCCTTGCCGGGACGAAATCCGGGAAGACGAGCCTGTCGCTTGTAGGCATTAGCCACCTCATCGAATTCCTTCAGCGCGATACCTGCAGGAACTTCCACCTTGAGGCGCTTCTTCACGCTGCTGACATCTTCAAGCTCAACACGGATCTCCATGGGCGTGCCATTGTATCAGCTGAGCGCGCTTCGCGCGCGTTCCAGGGTCCAGGTTCCAAGTTCCAGGTCAGGTTTGGAATTTAGAATTTGAAATTTGAAATTTGTTTGAAATTTGGGATTTGGAATTTTGAATTTCCGCTGGCGGCTGTCAGCCGCTCAGCGGTCACATCTGCAGCAGTTTTCCCAGGGTTTCCATGACCTCGGGATCGAACTTGCCCTTCTTGGCATCTCGTTTCATCTCTGCGAATGCTGCCCGATGGTCCCATCGATCCCGGTAAGGCCGCCAGGAAGTGAGTGCATTGTAAGTATCTGCCACGGCCAGGATGCGAGCACCCATCGGTATTTGATCTCCGGAGATACCCAACGGATATCCCGATCCGCCAAAGCTCTCATGGCTGGCCTCGATAATCTCGAAGATGGCGTTATTCTGATAACCCATTTTCCGCAACACCCGAACCGATTCCCGGCTGTGTTTGGTGACCTCTTCAAACTCCTCCTTGCTCAAACTCCCGGCCCGATTCAGAAGATGATGAGGAACAATCACCTTGCCCACGTCTGCCAGATAGCCCGCCTGCAAAATCTCCAATTTCTCCTGAGCGCCCTGGCCCAGGACGTCCGCTATCGCGTAGGACAAAAAGCCCACCACACGAGAGTGGCCCACCGATCCATCCAGCGATTCTGCAGGGAGAACGATGTCTTCCGGGAAGTCCACAAGCTTATCCACTTCCTCCTCATATTGATCACACAGCTCCTGGGGAATCTTTTCCCGATCATCCAGGGCTCTTTTGAGCCCCAGGACCTCGTACAGATTCAATCTGTTTTTCTTGCCCCGTATCGCCACCGCGTCCATCTGGTTCATTTTCATGGTGGTCTCGGCAAAAGCCATCTTGACCTTATCGTCATTGGGATCCGCCTGCAGCGCCTGGCCCAGATGCTCCTGAGCCTGCAGGATGTAATTGCCCTTGAGAAACAGGAAGCCGATTTTTTTCATCAAATCGACATCATCCGGATTTCCATCCAGCCGCTTGGTGCAGTCGGCGATCTTTTTCACAAATTGCGGATCCTCGGACTCGGCAAATGAAAAAACGGTCTTTTTCCGGGCCTCCACAAAACGGCCGACTTCCTCATAGGTAGCGGAATCTAGAGTGACCATTCCAGGGGAGCACAGTTCCTGAATCCGGGAAGCCAGATTGACGACATCGCCAATGGCGGTGTAGGTTTGCCGCCGATTGCCAATCAACCCGATGATCGGTTCCCCCGTAGAGATCCCCACACGCATCTGCCAGGGGAAATCTCCCTTGACGATCCGCTCCTGCATTTTCAATCCGGCAATGGTTGCCATCAAGGCGTGTCGCTGATAATCGACAGGAGCCCCGAACTCAACCATGATGCCATCCCCCATGTATTTGTCGATATGAGCCCGGTAGTCCAAAAGAACCTCTTCCATCTCCTCCAGCAACCGGTTGAGATCGGTGATCACCAGCTCGGGTCTTCTTTCTTCGGAAAACTGGGTGAAATCCTTGAGATCAGAAAAAAGAATGCTGATTCTTCTCTTTTCCGTGCGAAGCCGCTTTTCAATGATCAGCCTGACGACCGAGGCGTCCATGGTCGAGTAGAGCGCGTCCTCCACCTTCTTCTTCAGGTCCTCAACAGCATGCTTGGACTTCTCCAGACTTTCCGTCCTTAGCAGGACCTTCTGTTCCAGATTCTCGGCGTGATCTCTGAGTTCCTTATCCGCCTGCTCAATCCTGGCCTGGCTATCCTCCAAATTGCGGTTCAGATCTCGCACCTGTTCCACCTCGTTCTTTAAACGGGTGGTCAGCTGCCCCACCACGGCTCCCGTCAGGATCAAAAAGCTGGACCAGGCCAGAATGTTCATCCACAGGTCAAGCTGTGAAAACTTGGGCATGAAGGACTCGGGAAACAGATAGGCGTAGAGGAAGACAATGAGGGTACAGAGGACACCTCCCAGCAGGGCCTTTTGCACACCCAGATAGTAGGCCCCAAGAAGGATAGGAATGAAATAGAAATTCAGGAAAGCCAGCTTATAGGGAATCAAATAGTTGATGCTGGCCACACTGACCAGGATCAGCAAGACAAAAACCTGTTCGAAATTTTTGATCAGGTAATTTTTGAGAGCTTCCATTTATCGATCCTCTTCCAGCATTCGCAGCCAAGAACTCCAGTTCAGGAAAGTCGATGGGGCATTGATGGGCTGTGATTGACAGTGAATAGAGAGAATCAATAGAATCGAGTCCTTTCTTCGACAACCGATGTGGGCCGCTAGCTCAACTGGCAGAGCAACTGAC